>JADHLM010000041.1 GCA_016780665.1 Hyphomicrobiales bacterium
AGTGTTGCCTTTGAAACAGTAAAAAAAGCTAAAGAGACAAATAAAGATTTTGCTATCATCGATACAGCTGGAAGGCTTCAGAATAGATCAGAACTCATGGACGAGCTTGCAAAAATTATCAGAGTGATTAAGAAAATAGACCCTAATGCGCCGCACTCAATATTATTAACATTAGATGGGACTGCAGGTCAAAATGCAACCCAACAAGCAAAAGTTTTTAAAGAAATAGCGAATGTAACCGGTATGATAATTACAAAGCTAGATGGCTCAGCTAAGGCCGGATATATTGTCTCAATCTCACAAGAACTAAGTATCCCAATTCATTTCATCGGGGTTGGAGAGTCAGCAGAAGATTTAAATGACTTCAATATAAAAGATTTCTCAAGACTTATTGTTGGGCTTGACGAATAATAATCGATATGGCACTAAAGAAAAAACACCCACTAAATTCTACAAATCCAAAAAATTCTTTATCCTTGATATTTCATCAGGTGCAGCAAAAGATGGATCTTGATCAAAAAAATATTTTCTCAAAATACAGTATTACTCCAAGGCAATTCATAGTACTGCAAACTATTGATTACTTACCTGGGGTAAATCAAAACCAAATTGTTACTCACATACAAATTGACCGATCTACAGTGAGCGATATTATACAAAAGCTAGAAACTAAAAACTACATATACAGTTACCCCAATTCAAATGATAAAAGGAATAAAGAAATAAAAATCTCAACTCAAGGTAGGAGTATTTTGAGAAGATTACAAAAAATAGTTAATGAGCAAGAAAAGGATTTTCTTAGAAGAATTAATTTGGATACAAAAAATAAACTACTATCGAGCCTAAAAAGGTACGCTAGAGATAATTAATTTAAAAACTTAAATTTCAAGCTAATGTCTCTCTTGGTATAATAGCTTATAAACAAAAAGTGCAAAAACTGCCCCAACGAATTGAAATATAATAAAATAAAGGACGCCAGAGTAATTTATGCCCGAGAACGTATCTGTAAATGTTCGAGCAACAGTCACAGCAGGATTCGCAAAAGATGTAGATGCAGTAAACCAATATGCAGCTGTTATATATAGTCCAACAGACATTGGAACTGAATCACTTTTTTCTCTCAGTGTTACCAAGATTGTTAATAACAGACCAAATGCAGCAATCAATTCTGAAATCCACTGAGAAAAACCATATCTTATTCTTGAAGAGTATTGTAATAGCTCTAAATCAAACATTAAATGTGCAATGACAACCCCAACAATTCCACCGCAGAATTGTGCAATAATATACAAAATAAATGTATCTCTCTTGATATCTCTCTTCAAAAAAAAGACAAGAGAAACTGCTGGATTAAAATGGGCTCCTGATATCGGACCGAACATTGTGATTAAAACGTAGAGTATAGCGCCTGTTGCGATTGTATTGGCAAGTAATGCGATAGCAGCATTACCCTCAGAAAGAGCCTCCCCCATAATCCCTGAGCCAACTACTGTTGCTAGCAAAAACGTTGTACCTAGAAATTCAATCAAATATTTTCTCATGTTGTGGGTCATTATGTCTTCTCCTCAACGATATTCCTGATTCTTTCTATATTCTCTTCTAATATATGAAAATCTTCTTCATTTGTTATTTTATTGATAAGTTCACTAATCATTTTTTCAAACTTAATATATGTGTCTTTAAATGCTGTTAAAATCACCCCATAATCTCCTTCAATTCCAGCTGGATCAATTACACCCCAATGCGCTGTAATCGGCTTTCCCGGCCAGATCGGACATATCTCACCAGCAGCACTATCACACACGGTAATTATAAAATCCATTTCAGGACCATTTTCAAATAATTCCCAACTTTTAGAGCTTAGATCTTGAATACTATGACCTTTTTCTTTTAATAACTCTAATGCGATTGGATGTACGTATCCAACTGGTAATGAGCCAGCAGAAAAAGCCCTAAATTGTCCTTTTCCTAATTTATTCATAATTGATTCTGCGATTATTGATCTACAAGAATTCCCTGTACATAAAAATAAACAGTTATAAATTTTATTCATAAAAAAACATCCAAACTAAAAATTAAACTCTTAGCACTAAGAAATAAGTGAACTTTTTATACTTCTCTTATTATATTAAAATTTTATTACAAAATTTATTATTATATTTCACTCTCTTTCAAAGAATCCCGGGTGCTCACGGTGAACTCCAAAGTTCACAATTCTTTTACCATATCTGATATTAAGATTATCTACCGATGATGATAACCTCTCTGTTAGATTCTTCTCGCCTGCTTTTAACTCAAGAAAAAATTCCCCCGATCTATCTTTCAGTTTGATCAAACCGCTTAATCTAACTCCAACAAAATCGATCCTATTGGGATACAGGGTTATATCAATTTTATCCCATAATTTCTTAAACTCTCTTAGAAAAAAAAATGTGTCTTGAGAAAATACAAATGTAATGTAATCTTGCCAAACACCTACACTATTGATTCTTACAAAAATATCTAAACGACTAGCACAATAATTATGTTTCCTGATTCTTTCAGAGGATTTTTCTATTAACCATCTACCCACAAGGTAAGCTCTAGAAGGTGACCGATTCTCTGGAGAAAGCACCTTAGAATTTCCATAACTGCCTCGAGTTGAATTATTAATAGGAATATCTTCACCTCTTAAAGCCCTTACAAATCGTTCTCCCTCTATAGATCTCCAAACCAGTCTAGCATGACGCGGATCCATATTATATAAATCACTAATAGAATATATTTTAGAATTAAGTAGTTTCCTCTTAATCCCTCTAGAAATACCCGGAAGATCATCTAATGATAAGTGATTAATTCTCTCTGGCATATTTTCTTTGTATAGCCATTGTAAGCCATCGGGTTTTTGTATTTTACTTGCTATTTTAGCTAACAATGGATTTGGACCAATGCCTATCGATAATCTTATTTGACTACCCACCTGTTGACTAATAAGCTGTTTAATTCTTGTCGATAAATCTAGTGCATTGTGTAAACTGCTATTATTACCACCTAAATACACTTGAAATTCATCAATAGACCTCACACTCTCAAGTTCAGCAATGCCATCTATTAAATATGAAATATACCTATTATATTTTGTGTAAAGCTTGTGTCTACTTTGTCTAAAATTAATAGCAGGGCATAAAATCTTAGCCTCATAAACTCTTGTCCCAGTTTTTACACCATAAGCTTTAGCTTCATAACTAGCCGCTACCACACACCCCGCATCATTATTTATAGCAGTAATAGCAACAGGCTGATTCCTTATACTAGGATCTAACTGCTGCTCAATACTTGCGAAAAAACTATCCATATCAATATATAAGGTCTTAAAGTGCATCATTTATAATTTTTTTCTTTATTTATTATTATTTTGTTCTTATTTTGTTCTATACTATGGATAAAAAAAAACAATTAAAAAATATTGCTTTTGGAGGAGATTGGTCTGAGAAAACATTGGCTGATTATGAAAAAGAAGTTTTTCTTGATAAATTACGGAAGACCTACCAAAAATCTATGACAGGAGAATTGAAAGATAGAGAGCTCCAAGAAATATTAATCTACATCAGAAAGAATGTAGAAAAAGGAAACCTCTTAGCAAAATCATTTGAAGAAAAAATAAATATCAAAAATTCCCATCAAAGAAAGACAGAACTTTTAAAAGTAATAAATATTATAAAGCTATGGTTAGCGATAGGATAATTGATCGTTATACGTCATTCTGTCTGTGTATTTGACATCATAAAAATAACAACAACTCCTAATAATATTAGTGCGATACCTATAAGAGCTGGCAAATCCAAACTTTGTTTGAAAAATAAATATCCGACAATCGTGACAAGCACAATCCCGAAACCCGACCAAATTGCATAAACAATCCCAACAGGTAAAAATTTTAGAACTATTGATGATAAAAAGAGAGCAACAAAAAAACATAATATGGCGAGTATAGATGGTAAAAACTGTGAAAAGCCATTAGACATTTTCAAGAAACTTGTCCCAAGCGTCTCTGCAACTATTGCCAAAAAAAGATATAACCAATGCATCTATACTCTTTCTAAACAAAAACTCAATTATTGAGATCTTTGATATCCTTTACTTCTTTTAACCCAGGAAATAAAAACCACCAAATAACTGAGAGAGATATAGTCAAAGCACCACCAAACATGATTGCCGGTACCGTCCCTATCAGACTTGCTGAGAAGCCTGCTCGGAAATCCCCTAGTTCATTTGAGCCCTGGGTTATAACTGAATGAACTGACATTACTCTACCACGCATATTATCAGGTGTAACTAGCTGAACGATGATTTGCCTAATATTCATACTCACCATATCGGAAGCCCCATAGATAAATAGTGCAGTAAGCGATATCCATAATGACGTAGATAATGAAAAAACAATTGTCGCAAAACCAAAGATAATTATAGAATAAATTAGAACTCTCCCAGGATAATTGATTGGAGGTAACTGTGATAACATCATAGCAGCACATAAAGCTCCTATCGACGGCATTGCGCGTAAAACTCCAAGACCTTCCGGTCCAATGTTTAATATATCAAGCGCAAATATTGGTAGCATACCCATTATACTACTAAATAACATTGCCACTATATCAATGGCCATTGTTCCAAGTACTATCTTAGATCTCCATACATATACAAACCCACTAAGTAAGACTTTTAATGTAACTCTCTCAATTTCTTTAAATTCATTTTTTAAATTTGGAAGCGATATTGCGCTCACGGTTGAAATCATGAAGCTTATTAGAGCAACTGCATAAACCCATTTGTCTATATATGCAATTAATAATCCAGCTATAATTGGTCCAAATAATGCTCCAAATTCATCAAAAAAATTTACATAACTTACAGCCCGAGGAAAAATATCTTTGTCAACTAGATTTGGTAAAACTGCAAACGAGCTTGGACCCTCAAGAGACATGGCTATACCATGCAAAATTAGAATTAAATAAATTGGTATTATTGAGCCAGTGTCTATATAATATATTGAATAAAATAGTAGGAATGCTGACACAAAAACTTGAATTAGATTACATATAATTAATAAATATTTTCTATCATATTTATCAGCCAAAACACCTGCAGGTAGTATTAAGAAGAATTGTGGTGCAAATTGAATAAGCCCAATCAGTCCTAATGCAAGTGGACTTCCAGTCTTAGTATATATCTGCCATCCCACAGTAAGACTTATAACCTTTAACGCAAAAGAACTAAACCAACCAAGGCAAATAAATTTTAATAGATTGGCATTGTATAGCGTACTATCAGAGAATTTCATCGTAATTAACCATTAGATAAATAATTAAGTGAGAACCACTCACTTTCTCGAAGCTAACATTATCTCAAATATCAGGATGTAAGATTGTAATAGAATATTTAAGGCAATTTCTTAATAAAATATATCTGGTAGATTTTACTAAACATAGCTAAGATGTAATTTATATTTAATACAGAACTAAATTTTATCAAGCACTAAAATGAACAGGTTAAAATTAATATATCCAGGCACTATAATAGTAGGGATTATTGCTTATGTCTTTACAGTTGGTATTGCTTTTGTAACAAAAGGTTTTGTAATTGGAGTTCTAAGTGCAAGCTTACCAATCATATCCAACATGTATTGGGTGTATTCATTTTGGAATGAAACTGGTACAGTTTATATCCTCTACGTAAATATTCACTTGGCATTAGCCATGATGATTTTGTTATGCCTTTTAGTTCAGCAAATCATCAAGAGATTTCCATAGAATCGTAAATGGCGCACCCGGAGAGATTCGAACTCCCGACCAAGTGGTTCGAAGCCACCTACTCTATCCAGCTGAGCTACGGGTGCGTATTTTTTTATTTAACAATATTATTATATTAAAATATTTAAAGACGCGAAGAAATTCTATCAAAGAGTTTATCCGTTAGGGCCCTCTTTAAATACATCATTATTATTGTTGCCCACGTAACACGATACCTTATTTTTGGGTTATTAGAAGTGCAGGCATGTATTACTACTTTACTGACGGCATCTGGTAAAAGCTCAAAGGCTATTTTCTTTGGATTCTTGTCCTTAAGTCTTGGAATAATTATATTCGAATAAATTTCTTTATTTCCCGACTCCTCCCACCGAATTGATTTTATAAACTGAGTGTAACTATTTTCTCTAAATTTTGTTGTTATTGGACCAGGTTGAATAATAACAACCTTGATATTATGCTTCTCTGTTTCCATCCTTAAAGTATCAGATAAACCCTCAACTGCGTATTTTGTAGCTGTATATGCCCCCCTATATTTTAGTGCCATGAAACCTAAGATAGATGAGTTCTGAATGATTCTCCCTGATCCTTGTGCTTTCATATAAGGAATCACTTTATTTGTTAAGGAATGCCAACCAAAAAAGTTCGTTTCAAATATATTTCGTAAAGAATCCACAGGAATATCTTCCACAAGAGATGGGAGTCCGTATGCACCATTATTGAACAAAACATCAATTTTACCGTTGGTTTTTTCAAGTGTGTAATTTAATCCAGTGATGATTGTTTCTTCATTTGAATAATCAATCACAGTACTAGAAATTCCATATTGATTACTCAAGATCTCACAATCTTTTATATCCCGACAAGTTGCAATAACATTCCACCCTAATTTGTGCAAATCCCTTGCCACACAAAGCCCAATGCCGCTTGAAGAACCCGTCACAAGTATACTTTTACTTGAATTATTATTCATCATAGATAATTTATCTTTATTAAAGTTAGAGCAATAAATTCTAAAAAATTTATTCTTAAAATAATCAAAAAATATCAATACACATATTTTTACTATTAATAGGATTAAATGAGAATTAATGTTTTATCAACCATTTGAGAGTAATAATTAGGACAAAGTGGTTATTGTTTAATCACTTGACTATTTTTTTAGCAGATTTAGAATTTTTATAGTGATTCTATCTGTAAGTCTTACAGGCTGAAAAGATAGATAATAAAGAATGGAGAGGTTATGACAGCTTTATTAGACAGATTGAGAGGAATTCTTAGGAGTGCTCTCGAAATAGCGCTTTGGGCCGTTGCACTGCTTACTTTATTACAAGTTCTATTTGGTGATAGCTTCGTATTACTATTTGGAATCGATGTCTTGGGTAATATTGGTGCATTGATGGCACAATTTGGTAGCGAAGGACTTGTTGGTCTTATAGCCGCGGGTCTTGTTGCATATCTTATTAGCCGAAGATAGCTCAAGCACTATAATAAAGGGATTTATAGTGCGAAGACTTTAAAGAGCTTACATTATAAATTTTTTGTTGAACTTTTTTATAACAAAATGGGAGAAATAACATGTTTTCATCATTAACCGGTATGCTTAGAAGTGGCATTGACGTTGCGTTAGTTCTAGTTGGGCTAGGAGTTGTACTACAAATCCTATTCCCAGATGCACTTGCATTTATTAACGCTGACGTAGCAGGAAACCTGATTGATCTAATAAATCAATTCTCAGGCGCTGGTCTAATTGGTGTTATCGCAGCATTAATTGTTGTTGACCAATTAAAATAGTTAATTTCATAAAATAAGAAATGGGGGCTAGTATGTTATTATTAGTCCCTATTTTTTTGACCTCTAACAAACTCAAGAAAAATATCCTCTAAATCCGTTTCCTTTGATATTATATCTATAATTGATACTTTTTGACTTTCTAACTGTTGCAATATATCTAAAAAATTAATCTTACTTGGGCGATAAATAATCTGTAAATAGCCATCTTGATTGGCTTTAATACTATTAATCCCATTAATTTTTATTTCAGACTCTGGATTCTTAATATCGGCCTTAATCAATATTTCTTTTCTATCTAAACTTTTCAATAATTCTTTAGTTGGCGCATTAGCCACTAATTTACCTTTATTAATAATTCCGATTTGATCACAAAGTTCTTGCGCCTCCTCTAGGTAATGGGTGATTAGTAGAATTGTTGTTCCTTGCTGATTAAGCTCTCTCACAAAATCCCATAACTGATGGCGTAATTCAATGTCGACTCCAGCTGTCGGTTCATCAAGCACCAAAACACTAGGTTGGTGTGTTAATGCCTTGGCAATTAACAATCTCCTTCGCATTCCCCCAGATAATGTTCTTGAATATGAATAAGCTTGATCTGATAATCCTAGCCTTCCCAACAAGCCCATTGAATCCCTATCCTTCTTAGGAATTCCATATAGACCAGCTTGCGTTTCTAAAACTTCAACAGGCTTAAAGAATGGGTCGAGATTTAACTCCTGTGGAACAATTCCGATAGCAGATCTAGCTTTCCTTTTTTGTTTTTCAATATCAAAGCCATTGATCTTTGCGGTACCGGATGATTTTACTACCAGATTTGCTAAAATATTTATAAATGTTGACTTACCTGCCCCATTTGGTCCCAGTAGACCAAATATTTGACCCTTCTTGATTTGAATTGAAAAATCAACGAGTGCGTGCTTTTGAGAATTACCATTTTTACTTCTATATATCTTATTGAGAAGATTAGTTTCAATGGCTAATTCTGTCATATGTAAAACCTAACGTTACTATTTTAATTTTAATTTTAGACTTACCGTAGTAGTCTTAACATTAAATAAACTAATTATCTTGGATTATCAACTTTTACAAATGTCAAAAATTAATTCAAATTCAACATTGTTCTTAATTGATGGATCAACCTTCATCTTTAGGGCATATTTTGCAATGTATAAAGCATCACAAAATCGTGGTAGCAGTTTTAGCAGATCGGATGGTTTACCAACAGGCGCAGTTATGGCATTTTGTAATATGATGTGGAAGATAATCACAAATGGAATAGAAAATATCCATCCAAGCCATATTGCGGTTGTATTTGATACAAAAGAAAAAACCTTTAGGAGTGACATCTATCCCTCTTACAAAGCAAATAGAGATGCCCCTCCTGAAGACTTAATTCCTCAATTTCCTCTTATTCATAGAGCCGTTGAAGCTTTCAATATAAAATCAATTTCAAAACCTGGATTCGAGGCTGATGACATTATTGCAACATATTCAAAGCAAGCAAATGAAGTAGGCGCGAAGACAATAATAATATCCGGCGATAAAGATTTGATGCAGTTAGTAAATGATAATGTCGTAATGTACGACCCAATGCCAAGTAGAGAGAGGTTCATAGATATAGAAGGCGTTATTGAGAAATTCGGCGTCCCACCCAATAAAGTTGTCGATGTTCAATCGTTAGCAGGAGACTCCA
>JADHLM010000042.1 GCA_016780665.1 Hyphomicrobiales bacterium
AATTCGGGTTTTGCACTTGGGGTAGCAAAAATCTCTGATATTTCTTCTTCTGGTTCTTCATCAGAAAGAATAGTTGACTCTGTCTCAATTTGTTGATCAATCTTCATATTATTAGTTGAGTCACTTCTTATAGACGGCTTGATATTTGGTGTTGCACTATATTTTTTTGGATCTTGAGTTGAGTCCTCATTATTTTCATCTTGCTCTTGTATTTCCTTTGATAATTCATTTACAATTAGCTCTATTTCAATGACAGATGTTGGCAGTTCATCAAGTTTATCAAAAGATGGTAATCCTATTACAATTATGGATATAAAAAATAAATGGATAGACAAAGAGATAGATAGAGGTCTTGATAACATATTATGTTTCTATATCCGTAACAAGACCTATTGATGTAAAGCCCGCTGAATTTATCTTTGCCATGACTTTCATAAGCATTTCATAATTTATATTTTTGTCACCGTTAATATAAATTTTCTGATCATAATTACCCATTCCAATTGCCTCTAATTTCTCACCAAGTTCGCTGAAAGGAATCTCCATTTCTTGGATATAAATATTCCCTTCCTTATCCAGCGTAATTGTAAGAGGCTCAGACTCTTCGCTCATTTGCTTTGCGTCTGTTTTTGGTAATTCAATTGGAACACCAACAGTTAATAATGGAGCTGTCACCATAAAAACAATCAATAACACAAGCATTACATCGACAAATGGCGTAACGTTTATATCTGATATTGGACTATTTTTTCTGATCCTTCTTCGATTATTTGGTAATGTTTTTAAACTGACTGCCATCTTTATAAAAAACTAGTATTCTTCATCTTGACTTTCGTAATTATCCTCAAAATCATCTGCAACCATTTGCGCATCAATTTGCCTACTAAAGTAATTAATAAATTCATCACTAAAATTTTCAAGGTTAGATGTAACACGTGAAATATCACTAGATATTTTATTGTAAAACATTACGGCTGGGATTGCCGCAAACAGCCCAATTGCTGTTGCAAATAATGCTTCCGCTATTCCAGGAGCTACAACAGCTAAATTCGTACTCTTTGATGCGGCTATAGCTGAAAAACTGTTCATTATACCATAGACTGTACCAAACAGACCAATAAATGGAGCTGTTGAACCAACCGATGCTAAAAATAGCAACTTCTTTTCTAGTTTATCAAGTTCAATATTCATTTGAACGTTCATAGCTTTTTCAATTCTCTGTTTTACACCATCAATTGACATGTTTTTGTGAATTTTAAATGTTGTATTCCACTCTTTTATGCCAGCATTAAAGATTTTTGCCATTGGGTTATTTCTCGAGTTTCTGTAAGCGACATCTATATCATTGATGTTACTGCTCCAAAAATCTCTGTAAAATTTTATTGCATTTCTATTTACTAATTTTATTAGAACAAGTTTTTCAATGATTATTGCCCAAGAGAATATGGATGCTATCATAAGTCCAATCATGACCATTTTTACAATTATGTCTGCCTCGGCGAAAAGCCCAATTAGACTCAAGTCTGTTACAATTTGTGTTTCTTCCATACTATGTTCTACTTAAAATTAGCTCAATAATTTACAATATTATATTTATCCATCCACATCCAACGTAACCAAGATAGTTTGTGAATATGTCTATAATTTGTCATTTATCAACTTTTTTCAATCTATCTTTCATTTCAACAATCGATTTCTGTGATATGATCCGTCCTCTTGGTGTTCTATTTACAAATCCTTTTTGAATTAAATACGGCTCAATAACATCCTCAAGCACATCACGAGCCTCTCCCATTGATGCTGCAATAGACTCAATACCTGCAGGTCCTCCATTATGGTTTTCAATCAGACAATCCAAATATCTATAGTCTAGGCTATTTAAACCAATATTATCAACCTCCAACTCTTTTAATGATTCCTTTGCTAAATTAATATTAATCATATCTACTTTGTTGTATATTGAGTAATCATGTACCCTTCTGAGTAATCTATTAGCAATTCTTGGTGTACCTCTCGATCTTGAGGCAATTTCGTTCGCAGAGGCATCATCAATTATTATCCCAAGCTCACCTGAGGCGTTTTTCACCACTTCGCTAAGATCATTATTATTATAAAAATCTAAAGTTACAGGAATACCAAATCTCTCTCTAAGTGGGTTTGATATGAGCCCTAATCTGGTAGTTGCTCCAATTAATGTGAATGGAGCTAATTCTATTCGAACGGACTTGGCAGCGGGGCCCTCTCCAATTAAAATATCTAATACAAAGTCTTCCATTGCTGCATAAAGAACCTCTTCAACACTAGCATTCAGTCTATGTATTTCATCGATAAATAAAACATCTTTATCTTCCAGATTACTTATGATAGCTGCCAAATCTCCAGCTTTTGTTATAAGGGGACCTGATGTTACTTTTATATTAACTCCTAGCTCATTTGCAATAATGTGTGCCAGTGTTGTTTTCCCAAGTCCTGGAGGTCCAGCCAAAAGAACATGATCTAGACTTTTTTCACGTTTTTTTGCTGACTCGATAAATACTTTAAGATTTTTCCGAACTGAGTTTTGTCCAATAAATTGCTCTAAAAGACGTGGCCTATAAATTCTTTGATCATTAGCCATCAAACAGTTCTCCTTAACGCCATCTTTATTAATTCTTCAATTTCCAGACCTTGATTTATTTCATCATTCAGCTGTTCAACTATATTAATTGCTTCAGTTCTTGAATAACCAAGATTTAAAAGAGCGGATATAACATTATTTCTTTTTGTTGAATAACCATCTGTATTTTGTTGAAAACCATCTCTAAATTTATCTTTTAATTCAGTGATAATTCTTTTTGCAACTTTCGTACCGACTCCAGGTGCGGTACTTATTGACTTTTCATCCGCAGTAGTAATGTATTTTATAATTTCCTCTGTTTCAAAGAAACCAATTATAGTCATTGCGAGTTTCGCACCAACACCTTGGACAGTTTGAAGCAAATTAAAAAAAGTTCTTTCCTCAATTGAGGAAAAACCATATAAGTAAATATTATCATCTCTAAATATTGTCTTTATGTATATTGAGATCATTGAACCTTCAACTAGCGTATTGATTGCTCTCTCCGGATAAGAAACCTCATATCCTACATCGTTTATGTCGATTATCAGCGAATTTCCTATAATTGCATCTACTTTTCCTTTTAACTTACTAATCATTGAGTGACCTGTACTATTCTATTGTGATTTTGATATGCGTGAGTTATTGCAATCGCAAGCGCATCAGAAACATCGCTGACGCCCTCAATTTTTTTCGATAATAATATTGAAACCATGTGAGCAATCTGAGTTTTATCAGCGTGACCTCTTCCTACAACACTTTTTTTAATTTGGTTTGGAGCATATTCAAAACATCTAAGATTGTACCTTGCCATAGTAAGAAGTATAGCCCCCCTGGCATGCCCAAGTTTTAGACTAGAGAGTGCGTTGTTATTTACAAATGTTTTCTCAATTGAGCATTCGTCAGGATTATAATTGGATAAAATTTCTGTTAAGCCTTTGGAAATCAATAATAGTCTTTCAGCTAAGTCTATATCTGTTCGAACTTTTATTAAGCCATGGTCAATATGACTTAATGAATTACCATTTAAAGAAATTATACCCCACCCTGTATTTATAAGTCCTGGATCAATTCCTAAAATTTTTTTGCATGCGTTCATATAAGCTTAATTCGCAAACTCATCTAGTATATCAAAATTAAAATATATATCTTGAACATCTTCATTATCATCCAATGCCTCTAGAAGCCTTTCTAGTTTTGCATACGTTTCCTGATCTACTTCTATATTATTCTCAGGCTTCCATATAATTTTCATTAATTTTGACTCTCCAAACATCCTCTCAAGACTCTCACCAAGGTTATGTAGGTTTGCTGGATCACAATAGATTTCATATGATTCTTCTGATATATCACAATCATCAGCGCCTTTTTCGATTGATGCCTCTATTACATCTTCTTCATTTAATTGCGATTTATCGAATTCAATTATTCCCACTTTCCTGAATAAAAATGAAACCGAACCATTTTCTGCAAGATTTCCTCCTGATTTCGTAAAAATAGCTCTGACATCTCCAGCGGTTCTATTCCTATTATCCGTAAGTGTTTCTATAATAAAACCTGTACCTCCAGGACCAAAGCCTTCATATCTCACTTCATCGAAATTGGCTCCCCCAGCATCCTGACTTTTTTTAATTGCTCTCTCAATGTTATCCTTTGGCATATTTTGAGCTCGCGCCGCTTGAATTGCAGATCTCAATCTTGGATTCATAGCAGGATCAGGCAAACCTAATTTAGCTGCAACTGTAATTTCCTTTCCAAGCTTTGAAAAGACCTTGGCTCTTCTTTTATCTTGAGCACCCTTCCTGTATTGGATATTTTTAAATTTTGAATGTCCTGCCATATTTCTTTCCTCAATCCATAATAAGATAAAATTAGTTAATTAAAAGTTCAGCGTGAAAAATTGATAACAATTCTAGAATTCGGGAGGCTCTTCCCCCAGTAACCCTCCTATTCTTATTGGTTTGATTTTATTTACAAAACCAGAATTATTAGTTTCAAATAAAATACCAGATAATGTTGCTTCTCCTGAGGCTGGAATGAACCTTCCGCTTGGTATGGAAGTGATAAATTTTTCAAGGGGATTTTGTTTTTTAAAACCAAGTATAGAATCATAATCACCACTCATACCAACATCTGATATATATCCTGTTCCATTTGATAAAATTCTAGAGTCTGCTGTTGGAATGTGAGTATGAGTTCCAACAACAACACTTACTCTACCATCAAGATAATAGCCCATCGCTAATTTCTCTGATGTTGCCTCTGCGTGAAAATCAACAAAAATAACATCAACACTATTTTGCAAGTTGGTTTGTAACAATATCTCATCAATAATTTTGAATGGATCATCCAGGGGATTCATGAAGATTCTTCCCATTAAATTAATTACAAGAATTTTTTCTCCATTTTTTGCATTGAAAACAAATGAGCCTTTCCCAGGCGCACCCTCTGGGAAATTAGCTGGCCTAAGAAGGCTATTATTCCTCTCTATGTAAACTAATGTTTCCTTTTGATCCCAAATGTGATTGCCTGATGTAACAGCATCAACACCAGAATCTATTAAGGAATGAAGGATTTTTTCTGTAATACCAAATCCTGATGCAGAATTTTCACCATTTGCAATAACAAAGTCAAGATTATAACTGTCCCTAATTTTTTGAACATTTTCAATGACAACTCTTCTTCCAGACTCACCAACTATGTCACCAATAAATAAAGCTCTCATATATACTCAACCATAAATCCAATTATAGAAATACTTTATATTTCTTCTAAATCAATAAGAAAATCAACTTTTTGATCGAACTCCTCGACAGGCAATTCCGAAACAATTTGACTTGGGTAACATATTCCCAAAAATCTCGTTGAATATTCAATTTTATAGTACTCAATTGTTTTATCGTAATAACCACCACCAAATCCAAGTCTATTGTTTCTTCTATCAAATAATACTCCAGGAACAAGAACTATGTCTGGAATTATAGTATCTGTCTTGCTCGGCTCAGGTATTGAAAATTGGTTTTTAATTAGATTATTTTTATCTAAGTTCCAAGCGCGAAAATCAAGAACCTTATTTTCTGTGACACATGGTAGCGCTATTATATTTTTTCTTTTTTTTAAAAAATGTAATAGTGGTATAATGTTAAATTCACTATTTAAAGGAAAATATCCTGCCACAATCTCTTTGGACCTGACTATACCCTTAAATACATCAATTATTTTATCTTCAAAAAAATGACGTGTTGAGGCATCAATATTTTGCCTCATAGATATTGCAGACTTTCTGAGCTCACTTTTTCTTTCGGACAATACTTTATGCAAAGATCTATACCTATAATAGGCCACACGGTCGTGGATGCTGCAATCCTCGGCTCCTAATATTTAGGTGGGTACTAAATGAAATGGACCACGGTCCAAACCAGCGTCAGTTCCCTTTAGAATTGCTATGGCGCCAGGAATAGTGATCTCACGAACCGCATAGCTATGTTAAGTATAGCATTTATTTTAGAAGAATTCATTCTTATTGTGTACAATTAAGAGAGTGCTTTGGTTATCTCGTTTAACTTATGCGTCAATAGTTCAATGTCAGTAATTAAAAGTTCTTCAAGATTATGACTGTCTTCTTTATGTAAATCATTTTTGTTTTGTAATCTTTTAACATCTTCTTGTATTTCTTCAATCTGAGTTAACGCATCTGATAGTTTATCAGCAATTAGAAGCCCAGCCATAACATAAATTCTGGCATCACCAATATGACCAAATCTGCCCTGCAATTGATCAACGTGACGAGAAAAAAAAGAGGCTAATTCTTTAAGCCGTACCTCTTCACCATCTTCACAAGCTATTTGGAAAGTTCGATTGTTTATATTGACTGTGACTTTGCCCATTGATTCAGTCCTGGCGTCCTACCATATAATACTAAGATGCTTTATTTAAAAAATCTTTGTAAGATGTAATCATGTCTGTAATCTTTTTATCAACCAACTTATTCGAATCCTCAAGCTTCAAATTTTTTTTCTTCAGATCATCAATTTTAAAAAGTAAATCAACATTTTCATCGTTTAATTTTTCAATTTTTTTAGTTAGATCCTTTATTTCCCCAGAGTTTGAGCTTTCTGTGGTAAGATTTTTCTCACTTAAATTGTTGACGGCCGAATTCAAATTTTCCAGAGCTTTAGCAAGTCTAGGGTTTAGATCATTGAGATTTTTTGTCTCAACATAAGTCCCTGCTTTAAAGTTTTGCTGGTTCATTTTAATCTCACTAATCTAAGATAAAAAGCTTCTTATTTTTATATGATTGCAGCTTTCTAATAAATATTAATATTAATGATTAGTAAATTGCAATAAAAAAAAAATAAGTTTTCAATTAAAAACAATACCTTTCATATTCATTTTATACAGAAAAGAGAAGTAATTATGTAAATATTGTTTGATAAAACATGTTATTAATTATAAAAAAAGATCAAGTAATCATCGTGAGTAATATGGAAAAACATATAGCATATCAAGAAATGGCGAATGCAATTAGAGCCCTATCCATCGATGCAATAGAACAGGCAAATAGTGGACATCCTGGATTACCTCTCGGCATGGCAGATGTAGCGACAGTTTTATTCTCAGACTTTCTGAAATTCGATGCAAGTAGCCCACAATGGCATGATCGTGATAGATTTGTGCTGTCTGGAGGACATGGATCTATGCTTCTTTATTCACTGCTATATTTGCTTGGCTATGATGACATTAAAATAGAAGATTTAAAAAACTTCAGACAACTGGGATCTAAAACAGCCGGACATCCGGAGTATGGTCATCTAAAGGGAATTGAAACCACAACGGGACCTCTGGGTCAGGGCATTGCAAATGCAGTGGGAATGGCAATTTCTGAAAAAATGCTATCAGCAAGATACGGCAGTGATATTGTCAATCATATGACGTATGTAATGGCAGGTGATGGTGATCTTATGGAAGGGATTTCTCAGGAAGCCATATCCCTCGCAGGTCATTTAAACTTGAACAAGCTTATCTTGATTTTTGATGACAACCAAATATCAATTGATGGTCCAATCTCAAAAACTGACTCAACTGATCAAGCTAAAAGATTTGAGGCGTCAGGATGGGAAGTAATTGAAATAGATGGACACAAACCAATTGAGATAACCAGAGCACTTGAACAATGCAAAAAATCATCAAAACCTTCTATGATCAAGTGTAGAACAATTATCGGCTATGGATCCCCTAATAAAGAAGGGACATCCGGTGTTCACGGTTCCCCTCTTGGAAATGAAGAGTACCTGCTAACACGAGAGAAACTAGGTATTAATTATGATAAATTTTCTATTCCAAATGAGATTCTTGACGCATGGAGGAGCATTGGAATAAAGGGATCCAAAGGAAGAATAAATTGGGAAGAAAGATTCCAAAATTTACCGGCGCAAATTCAAGATAAGTTCAACAATCAAATTAGCGGTGTCGTAAACCAAGAAGTCTTCAAATCACTCGTAGAATTAAAACTTGAATATCTAACCACAAAAAGTGACATTGCAACAAGAAAGGCGTCCGAGATTGCTCTTCATTGCATAAATGAGAACACAGAAATTTTGATCGGTGGCTCTGCAGATTTAACAGGTTCAAATAATACAAAAACAAAAAATATTAATGAAATAACATCAGATAATTTTAGTGGTAGATATATTCACTATGGTATCCGTGAGCACGCAATGGGTGCTATTATGAATGGCATATCCCTTCATAAAGGATTTATCCCATACGGAGGTACCTTTCTGATATTTTCTGATTATTGTCGCCCTGCAATAAGGCTTGGAGCATTGATGCAACAGCAGAATATCTATGTCCTTACTCATGACTCAATAGGGCTTGGTGAAGATGGTCCCACTCATCAACCTGTTGAGCACCTATCAAGCTTGCGATCAATACCAAATGTCTATGTATTTAGACCTGCTTCTGCTATTGAAACAATAGAATGCTGGGAAATTATATTAAAAAATAGTGGTGGACCAAGTCTCATTGCACTATCAAGGCAAAATCTAAATGAGTTTAGAGAATTATCAGACCAGTATGATGTTAATAGTTGTCAAAAAGGAATATATTTAGTAAAAGCCAACTCAGATGATCCAGATTATGCCCTTTTTGCAACTGGCTCTGAAGTGGAAATAGCAATTGATGCATATAACCCACTCACTCAATCGGGAATAAAAATGGCTATATATTCTGTGCCTTGCCTGGACCTGTTCAATGATCAAGATGATAATTTCAAAGATAGTATAATAAGAAATGCTAAACAAAATATAGTTATTGAGGCAGGTATGCGACAAGGGTGGGGAAAAATACTTGGTAATGATGGAATATTTGTTGGAATGTCATCTTTTGGTGCAAGTGGACCATACAAAGAACTTTATCAACATTTTGGGATCACAAAAGATCA
>JADHLM010000043.1 GCA_016780665.1 Hyphomicrobiales bacterium
CACTTCATATAGCTCAATGAATCAGTCATAATTTACGAATGCTAGAATATTTAAAACTTTTGGACCATATTTTACAAAACGGTGAGAGTAAAAACGATAGAACAGGTACGGGTACCTTATCAATATTTGGTTACCAGATGCGTTTTGATTTATCAAGAGGGTTCCCATTGGTAACAACGAAAAAGCTGCATATTAGGTCAATAGTCTATGAATTACTATGGTTTTTATCTGGCGATACGAATATCAGATACTTAAATGATAATGGCGTATCGATATGGAATGAATGGGCAGATAATAATGGAGATTTAGGTCCTGTGTATGGCAAGCAATGGCGTTCATGGTCTGCACCTAACAATGAAACTATTGATCAAATTTCAAATTTATTAATAAATATTAGAGAAAATACAGACTCAAGGCGTCATATTATATCTGCATGGAATGTTAGCGATGTAGGAAATATGGCACTTCCTCCTTGTCATTGTTTATTTCAGTTTTATGTATCAAATAATAAGCTGAGTTGCCACTTATACCAGAGGTCAGCAGATGTATTTCTGGGGGTGCCATTTAATATTGCATCTTATGCACTTTTAACACACATGATTGCGCATGTATCCAATTTAAATGTTGGTGATTTTGTTCATACTTTCGGTGACGCACATATATATACAAACCATGTTGAGCAAGTTAAATTACAACTCCAAAGAAAACCGATGAATTTACCAAAGATAGAGCTAAATGGTAGTGTAAATAATTTATTTGATTTCCGATATGAAGATATCAAAATAATTGATTATCAGTCTCATCCGCACATTAAAGCAAAAGTTGCCGTATAATGTTAATTTCACTAATTGTTGCACACTCCGCAAATAGAGCTATTGGTATAAATGGTCAATTACCTTGGCACATACCTGATGATCTTAAGTACTTCAAAGCAATAACTACTGGCAAACCTATAATCATGGGAAGAAAGACATTTGAGTCAATTGGGAAGCCGCTACCTGAAAGATTAAATATAGTCATTACAACAAATGTTGATCTTACAATTGAGAACTGTTTGGTAGTAAATAATTTAGAAACTGCAATTTTGGAAGCACAAAATTTTTATAAAACTGAGGCAACCGAACAAAAAGAAATATTTATTATCGGTGGGGCTCAAATTTTTAAGCAATCGATGGAATTTGTAAACAGAATATATATTACAGAAATCCATGCTGAATATGCAGGAGATGTGTTCTTTGAAGAATTGAGAAGTGACGATTGGGTAGAGGTCAGCAGAGATATACATAATTCTGAAAATGATATAATTCCATTTTCTTTTGTTTTATATGAAAAAAAATAGAAATATTTATTTAGATCTATTTTTGTTGAAAGACTTTAAATTAATTTACAGAGTTACTATCTTATAATAGGGTGACCTGTAATAATTCAAGAGGAAAACTACTAATGTCATGGGACAACAACAACAATAACGGTCCATGGGGCAAAGGACCAAGCGGTGGTAATTTTGATAATAATGATTTAGATAAATTAATCACTAATTTAAAAAATAGCTTTGGTAGATTTTCGCCAAAATCACCAAATGGAAAAGTAAGTAAAAAGAACTGGGGATTAATCATATTAATTGCTTTAGTAATTTGGGGTGCAACAGGTGTATATAGAGTGCAACCTGATGAGCAAGGTATAGTGCTCCGTTTTGGTGAATACATTCGTTCAACTACAGATGGTCTTCACTACCATCTTCCATTTCCAATTGAAACAGTTATAAAGCCTAAAGTTACAAGAGAAAATCAAGTAGAAGTTGGAGTAAGGACATCAAGTCAGGCTGGGATTGGAAGAGGTACGGTTGGTAGAGATGTTCCTGAGGAAAGTCTAATGCTAACAGGCGATGAAAATATTGTTGATGTGGACTTCTCAGTTCAATGGGTAATTAATGATGCAGCTGATTTCTTATTCAACATTGAAAATCAAGAGTCTACTGTTAAGGCAGTTGCAGAAAGTGCTATGAGAGAAATAGTTGGCGGCGCAGATCTTGAACAAATCCTCACACAAGGAAGAGAAAGAAATGAATCAGCAGTTCGAGACTTGATGCAGAAAACACTGGACGAGTATGGTGCAGGTATCTTGATAAGACGGGTTCAACTTCAAAAGGTAGATCCACCTGCTGCGGTCATTGATGCATTCAGAGATGTTCAAGCTGCACGAGCTGATCAGGAGAGATTGAGAAATGAAGCTGAAGCATATTCAAATAGGATCATTCCAGCCGCAAGAGGAGAGGCTGCTCAATTAATGGAAGCTGCAGAAGCTTACAGAAATTCAGTTATTGCTGATGCGGAAGGTCAAGCTTCAAGATTTAATTCAATATATGAAGAATATAAGAAAGCACCTGAAGTTACAAGAGGTCGTATGTATTTAGAAACAATCGAGAGAGTTTATGGTGGAATGGACAAGATAATCATTGATCAAAGTGGTGAAAGTTCAAATGTTGTTCCATATTTACCTTTAGATCAATTGCAAAAGAAACAAGATAATGGGGCAAATCAATGATTAAGAAAATTGGAATAACGGGACTTATAATTTTAGTCATCGCTTCTGCTTTTGTATTTCTCAGTGCTGCATTTACAGTGCATCAAACACAACAAGCATTAATACTCAGGTTTGGTGAAGCAATTAGAATCATAACAGAACCAGGCTTACACTTCAAATTGCCAATTGCAGATGATGCAGTTTATATAGATAAGAGAATTTTAGACTTGGACTCTGAATCACAAGAGGTAATTGCATCTGATCAGAAAAGACTGGTCGTTGACGCATATTCTAGATACAAAATAACAGATGCATTAAAATATTATCAATCTGTACAGTCATCAGCTAGAGCACAGGCAAGACTCTCCCAAATTCTAAATTCTGCTGTTCGTAGGGTATTAGGTGAATCCACATTTGAAGAAATTGTAAGAGATAAGCGTCCTGAGCTTATGAAAAGGATAACTGAGCAAGTGAATAATGAAGCTGCTGCTCTTGGAATGTCAATAGTTGATGTGCGTATCAGACGTGCTGATCTACCAGAGGCAAACAGTCAAGCCGTTTACATGCGAATGCAAACAGCAAGAACAAAAGAGGCAAATGATATAAGGGCTAGAGGTCAAGAGCAAGCCAAAATTATCACATCAAGATCTGACAAAGAAGCGAAGATAATTATAGCAGAAGCAAATAAAATATCTGAAATTACTCGTGGTGAAGGTGATGCTGGAAGAAATAAAATCTATGCTGAATCTTATGGACAGGATCCAGAGTTTTTTAAATTTTATAGATCAATGGTCGCTTATGAAGAGAGTCTTAAATCTGGTGATACAAGATTAGTTATTTCACCTGATACTGACTTCTTTACCTATTTTAAAGACCCGCTTGGCTCAAATAAATAATGGAAATATTTGTTCTTGCACTTGCAATTTTCTTATTGTTTGAAGGTTCAATTTATGCATTTTTTCCTGAACAAACAAAAAAGATGCTATCAACGTTAATGTCAATGGACACTAATAATCTCAGAGTATTTGGTTTGGTTATGGTCTCTGTCGGCGTATTATTGATATGGATAGTATGAGAACATAATTTTGACAAAATCTTTTAATATTTTTAGTTATAAAATATCTCTGAAAGGATTAATTATAAAATGTTTACCCACAAGCAATCATTACTTTATATAATAATTTTCACTTTTTTATTAACTTTTCCAGAAGGTGCTAAAGCCTACCCAGATTTTTCGGAGATAGCTAGTAAGTATGCTGACTCGGTTGTAAATATTTCAACAAAGCAGACTGTCAACAATAATGAAATGTTTCAAGGACTAGATCCTAATGAAATCCCTGATGTTTTTAGGGATTGGTATGAAAAAAATAAAAACTCACAGCAGCAGCAAGTGCCCAGTTCTTTGGGCTCAGGTTTTGTAATAGATGGTGAAGGAATCATTTTAACAAATGCTCATGTAATACAAAATGCAGACGAAATAGATGTAATATTTTCAAATGGAATTGTTTTACCAGCTGAGCTCTTAGGTAAAGATACTAAAACAGATTTAGCAGTGCTCAGAATTGATCCAGAGCCAGGTCAAGAATTGTTAGCTTTAGAATTTGGTGACTCAGATAGTATAAAAGTAGGTGAATGGGTTATGGCTATAGGGAACCCTTTTGGATTAGGTGGAACTGTCACAGCAGGTATTGTATCAGCCAAAAACAGAGATATAAGATCAGGTCCATATGATAACTTTATCCAAACAGATGCAGCAATCAACAGAGGTAATAGTGGTGGGCCATTATTTAGTGCTGATGGTAAAGTTGTTGGCATAAACTCTGCAATTATATCAACTACAGGTGGCTCAGTTGGTATTGGATTCGCTATTCCTTCCAAGACAGCAATATCTGTCATAGATCAACTTATTGAATATGGAGAAACTAGACGCGGATGGTTAGGTGTTCGAATTCAAGAGGTATCAGATGATATCGCACAAAGCTTAGGATTAGATGAATCGAGTGGTGCCTTGGTTGTTGCAGTTGATGAAAGTGGTCCCGCAAAGCCAGCAGGTATTAAATCTGGTGATGTGATTCTTAATTTTGATAATCAACCTATTGACACTATGAGAGAATTACCCAGAATTGTTGCTGAAACAAAAATTGGGAAAAAAGTAAAAGTTGAAGTTTGGAGGAATAATAAGTCTATAACAAAGTATGTTGTCATTGATAGGCTTAATGAAGGTGACATAATTGCATCAATCGAAGATGACTCAGAAACAAATACAAACAGCTCAACAAGCTTAGATCTAGGATTCTCTTTAAGTACACTTTCAACTGATTTATCAAATAAATATAATTTGAATGATAAGCAAAAGGGACTAGTTGTAACAGAAATTGATACACAATCAGATGCTTTTAGAAGGGGGCTTCGTGAAGGAGATCTTATAAATATTATAAATGAGCAAGACTTGTATAGTGTGGATCAACTTGTAAGAATCATAGAAAAATATCGTAGAGCTGATAGAGACCTAATGCTCATTAAAGCCATACGCGGTCAAAATATGATAAGAGTTTTTCCAATAAAAGTATCAAACGACTAATATATAATATCGGCCTCTTTTAGGCCGATAAAAAATAAGATGCTCGATAGATTTGTATTGTTAATCTGCGCGTTTGCTCTATTTTTTAATATATTTTTTCCATAATATGAAACGCCAAGTGCTGAATTACTAATCATCTCAACATCGTTTGCACCATCACCAACAGAAACCACATCATGTCTATTAATATTCAACTTTTGAGTGATCTTTTCTAAGATGTATCTTTTTGATTTACCATCTATGACTGGGGGTAAAATCTTTCCAGTGATTATGTTGTCTAGAATTTCAAGCTTATTTGCATAGTTCTCACTAAAGCCAAGTTTCTTTGATAATTTATCAGTAAAGTATGTAAAGCCACCTGATACAAGAACTGTATATATATCCCGCTTACAAAGATTTTTAAGAAGTATTTCGGCTCCATCATTGAGCTCAATATTTAAGTAAACTTTATCTAGCACATTAACATCCATACCCTTTAATAGACTTACTCTTTCAACAAATGCTTCTGTGAAACTTATCTCACCATTCATTGATTTTTCTGTAATTAGACTAACCTCTTCGCCCACACCAGCATAATTAGCCAATTCATCGATACATTCTTGTTTGATGATTGTTGAGTCCATATCAGATAGGAAAAGTTTTTTATTTCTATTCAGAGTTTCCTGAATTGCCCAATCAAACTTGTTTTGATCAAGGTATATGAATAAGTTTGGATCTATTTTTGCTGTTTTGTCTTCAAAGTGTAGGTCGCACGCCAACTCTCTTTTTAACCATGTATTTGTTGTCTTTGTGTTTATCAAGTCTTGAATTGCTTCAAAACTATTATTTGATATTATATTATTTTCATTAGATACAATGGTAAGTACTTTTTTCATTTTTCCATTAATTAAGAGATCACGGTAGATGTCAAATTATAACTCAATTCTTATATCAGGTCCAACAGCATCTGGTAAATCAAAATTAGCCATGGATATTGCAGCAAAAATTGGCGGAGTTGTTATCAATGCTGACTCTATGCAAATATATAATACAATTTCATTAATCACAGCAAGACCATCAAATAAGGATATGGACATGATTCCACATTTTCTATATGGGTATATTGATCCAAAAATTCGATATTCAGTCGGTGAATGGGTTGGCGATATTGAGCCTCTAATAAATTTTTTAAATAAAATTGATAAGACTCCTGTAATTGTAGGCGGAACAGGATTGTATTTCTCAGGTTTATTTGGCGAAATTTCTGAAATACCTCAGATTAGTGCTAAAACTAGATCAAAATGGGAGGATATAAAAAAGCAAAAAGGTACGGAGGCATTATTTCATAAACTCAAAGAGTTAGACCCAAAGTCTGCAGCCATAATCAATTCAACAGATACGACCAGAATTACTCGCGCATTAGAAGTTATTGATGGTACAGGTAAATCAATTAAAGAGTGGCAAGCATTACCTGGCAAAACAATTATAAATAAATCTCTGTCAAAAATGATTTATCTATGCCCACCAAGAGATGTTATTAATAACAACATAATAAAAAGAACCAAAGAAATTATAGGTAATAACCAACTTTATGAGGAAATAAATCTATTGAGTAGTCAAAAAATATCAAACTCATACCCCGTTATGAAAGCAATTGGTGTAAAGGATACCATTGCTTATCTAGACGGAGAAATTTCTATTGAAATACTTAATGACAGAATTATTACAAATACAAAAAAATATGCAAAAAGACAACTGACATGGGCTAGAAGAAAAATGATAGATTGGGAATGGATAGATGAACCTAAATATTTTCTTTGAGCAGAAACAAAAAAATTGATTAATTTTTTTTTTGTAATATATTATATATGTTTAATTTGGAAAATTAATGATTTACTTAAATAATAAACTGCTGGTCGTCTTATGTATCACCTGAGTTCACTTTGGACTCATGATGGTGATACTTTTATAGGGGCAAACGCCCCTTTTTTATTTTTAAGTAATGTTTATTTTGGATATTGAAAAAAATTTAACTGGGTTTTTGTATAATGGGAAAAAATATTAGTGGTGCAGAAATAGTAATTCAAGCAATTGCAGATCAAGGCGTTGATACTGTATTTGGTTATCCGGGTGGAGCTGTTCTGCCAATTTATGATGCTATATTTCAGCAAGAAGAAGTTAAGCATATTCTTGTAAGGCATGAACAAGGAGCAGCTCATGCCGCTGAAGGTTATGCACGTTCAACAGGAAAAGTTGGTGTTCTTATAGTTACATCAGGTCCGGGAGCTACAAATGCTGTGACCGGGCTAACAGATGCTCTATTAGACTCTATTCCAATAGTTTGTATTAGTGGACAGGTGCCAACACATCTAATTGGAACTGATGCATTTCAGGAAGCCGATACAGTTGGTATCACTAGGGCATGCACAAAGCATAATTGGTTAGTTAAAGATATTAAAGATCTCCCAAGGATTATGCATGAAGCGTTTTACATAGCAAGATCAGGTAGACCAGGTCCAGTGTTGATTGATATTCCAAAAGATATTCAGTTTGCTGAAGGTGATTATGAAAATTTATCAAAAATCACTCATAAAACTTATACTCCGCCAACCTCAGTGGATCACAAAGCAGTTGGTAAAGTAATTGAAATGATCCAAAGATCAAAAAATCCAATCCTCTACACTGGAGGTGGTGTGATAAATTCAGGTCCAAATGCCTCAAAATTATTAAATAAATTCGTTGAAAAGACCAATATACCAATTACTTCAACACTTATGGGATTGGGCGCATATCCCGGCTCAGGAAAAAATTGGCTAGGTATGTTAGGAATGCATGGAACATACGAAGCGAATATGGCTATGCATGACTGTGACTTAATGATTTGCTTGGGTGCAAGGTTTGACGATAGGATTACTGGAAAAATAGATCAATTTTCACCAAATTCCAAGAAAGTGCATATTGATATTGATGCGACTTCAATAAATAAAAATGTTGATGTAGATCTTGCTATTCTTGCAGATTGTAACAAATTTCTTATTGAGGCATTAAAAATTATAAAAGATCGTAATATTGAAAAGTTTCCGACATATCAAAAATGGTGGGACCAAATTGATACCTGGAAGACCGTCAATTGTCTTAAATATAAAGCAAACTCTGATATAATTATGCCACAATATGCAATTGAACGTCTTTACGAACTCACAAAAGACAAAGATACATACATAACAACCGAAGTTGGGCAACACCAAATGTGGGCAGCTCAATTCTATAAATTCAATGAACCCAATAGATGGTTAACATCTGGAGGACTTGGAACAATGGGTTATGGCTTTCCTGCGGCAAATGGAGTGCAAGTTGCGCATCCTGAATCCTTAGTTATAGATATTGCGGGTGATGCATCAATCTTGATGAACATTCAAGAACTATCTACAGCAGTTCAATATAGGTTGAATACTAAAATTTTTATTTTAAACAACAGCTATATGGGTATGGTAAGACAATGGCAACAGCTTCTTCATGGGAATAGAATTTCAGAAAGTTATTCCGAGTCACTTCCTGATTTCGTAAAGCTTGCTGAGGCTTATGGTGCTACAGGTATTCTTGCAAAAAAACCAAAGGATTTGGATGAGGCAATCATAAAAATGATAGAGACACCGGGTCCAGTAATTATGGATTGTCAGGTCGCAAATCTTGAGAATTGTTTTCCTATGATTCCATCAGGAAAAGCTCATAATGATATGTTACTTGGTGAAGATGTTTCAGATGAACAAGTATCAAATGCAATCGATG
>JADHLM010000044.1 GCA_016780665.1 Hyphomicrobiales bacterium
TCTTCAATACTTCTGGCTCCATTGGATATATCTTCATTCAATTTATTATTCATTTCAATTGGCCAAATACCAAAGACAGGATTTGTGGATGTATTCCACGATGAGATAATAATTTTACTTGGATGGTTTTTGGATAATTTAATCAATTTATTAATCTGACCCAATGAAATAAGTGGGTTATCAATTGGTATGCTCAGAATATGCGTTGATTCTGGGTCATTTATGATAGCCCACATCATGGAAGAATATATGCCTGATAGTGGACCTAAATATCCTTCATGTATATCTTTTACGATGGTTAATTTATTTTTTGTAGCCTCTATCCCGTTAGAGTTTGTATTAACTATTATGTTGAGGTCATTTGGGATAGATTTAATTAAGTAATCAATTATGTGTATATTATTCACTTTGATATTGATTTTATCTCCCTCTTCAAATCTCGTCGATTTTCCTCCAGCTAAGATAGCAGCTGTTGCCTTATAATTTTGCATAAATTAAACCTTGTTAAGAGCATTTAGACTATTTATATTATATTTTGCCTAGGCCCATTAAAACAAGTAATAATATTCGAACGAATGTTTGGTTAAAATGAAAAGAAACTATGATATTGACTTGGTTGGCTTTAAATGCCCAATCCCAATCCTGAAAATCCGTAAAAAAATTCGAGATTTAAACAAGGGAGACACCCTATCAATAATTGCTACTGATAAGATGATTAAAATTGATCTTCCAATTTTTTGTAAAGAGTCAGAATGTAGACTAATCGAGATGGTTGATGAAGGGGGCCAAATTTTTTGTAAGATAGAGATAATCTAAACTATCATTTTCTTAAACTGACTATTACTAATGAAATAAAAATTAGCAAGCCACCTAAGTATTGTGACATTAAGAGTCTTTCATCAAGTATTATAGCAGCGGCTAAGGCCGTTAATAGTGGCTCCGTATTAAAGAACAGTCCAGATATGACAACTGATGTGAATTTTAGCGATAGCATCTGAAAATAGTATGCCCCGACATAGCAAATAGATAGAATCAAAACTGGTAATAATATTTCTACATTCGTAAATACCATAGCTGGTGATAGTAAGATTAAGAATAATAATAATACTGGAATTACACCCAAATGTACCCAAAATCCAAGGATAATTGGATGACATTTTTTGGAAGCCACACCCGCGGCGAAGTATAAGAAAGTTGCGCTTATACTTGATATCCCAGCTAAGAGAATCCCAATAGGGTTTATATTATTGAAATCTGGAACAATAACAAATATTAGTCCCAAGAAAACAACAGCAAATACTAATATATCGGAATTCTTTATACTTCCTTTTTCCCTTATTAGCGTTGTGATTAATATTTGTATTGGAAAGGTGAAAAAGATAATAGCTGCGAGGGAAACTGGAATAAAATTTATAGATCCTACATAACACAAGTTAATAATGGCTGTAGTAATAGACACCACAACTACATGTGGTCTAACCTCAGAAGGTATATTAAATTTTAGCTTTCCACTAGCTGCAAGTATTAGCGATATGATGAACACGGTGACAGCTCGAGAAACAACGGAAAATATTGTTGGAACACCATTTTGCATTCCATATGCAGCCATGGGATTATTAATTCCATAGCATAATGATGAAAGTACAGCAAAAAATGGTCCTTTATTTTTTTGTAAGTAACTAGAATCCGAAGAGTTATCCATTAATCCATCTCATTGTTATAATATTTAACTTAAAATTTTAATTAAAAGGTGTTACTAATATTTAACTAAATAAGGAGCTTATTTTGGAAGATCATATAATAGAACTATCGCCTAATAAAGCGTTTTCATTACAAAATATTGTTAAACTCGATGGCAGATTAAGCGCTTATCCTCCTGATGAAGATGGCTATGTGCCATTAAATTGCTATCTTGTTAAAGAAGAAAAAGGTGCATTTTTATTTGATACTGGCTATGTATTCCATCAAGATAATATTCTCACACAACTAAATTCAATATTAGATAAAAATACGCCCTTATCAATAATTCCACTACGTATTAATGAGTTTATGTCTGTAGGAAATGCAAAAGCAATTTCACATAATTTTAATGTAATCTCCTATTATTCCCCGCATCCTGAAGCATCTGATTGGTTTGATTTTACTGACAAGGAGAGAGATCTGAGCTTAAAAGAAATTCCAACAAATCTTCTACGTGGCACAGTGACATGTGAAGTTGGCGAAGGGAGTGGAAGAAATATCCAGGTTATAAGTGCGCCATTGAGGCTGATAAATACTTCCTGGATATATGACGAGCAAACAAAAATACTTTTTTCATCTGATATGTTTAACTATGGGATCGCTCGATCCGATCAAGAAGAATGGATTATAAAACAAAATGATCCAAATATTACTAAAGGTGTTGTAAGATCCTTTTTACTAAATACAAGATATTGGTGGTTAGAGGGGGCAAAAACAAGATTATTAAGAGATAATATCAGGAAAGTATATGACACTTATGATATCGAGATAATTGCACCAGGATATGGTAAGATATTTCAAGGAAAAGACCTAGTAAAACAACAATTTGAATTATTAGATGATATACTGAATGACTTAGATGTATCAAATACTGAGGCAAAATATGTGCCAAGAAATTATATGAGGTAAAAATGACAAAGAGTAAGCTACCAAGAGAAATACTAAAAAATATATTTTGGTTGGGTGATTGTTTGGAACAGAGATATCAAGGTAAGATTTATCATTCCTATAACTCGTCATATCTAATCGTTGGGGAGCGTTCTGCTCTACTTGTTGAGACAGGTCACCCAAAAGATTTCAACGAGTTGCATGACCAAATTCAGAGTATTTTATTGGAAAAGGATATTCCTCTGAAGTACATATTTATTACCCATCAAGAAACACCACATTCTGGAGGTGTGGGACGATTTCTCAATCTATATCCTGATGTGGAGATACATGGTGATGTGAATGATTATCATATGGCTTTTCCAAATTTTAGTAAAAATTTTATTGCGATGGAAGTTGGTGATAGCATTGACCTTGGGGGTATGGAATTTATTGCTGCAGAACCAGTTGTAAGAGATATGAGAACTTCTCTTTGGGGTTATGTAGCTCCTTATAATCTGCTATTCCCAGGCGATGGTTTTGCTTATAGTCATTATCATTGGGATGGGCATTGTGGTATGGTAGCAGAGGAGGCAGATACCTTAGATCTATTTGATGTTTCAGCTGTTTTTGCTGAACTTGCATTATTTTGGACAAATTTTGTGGACATGGAAATTTATACTAACAAGCTAAAAGAGCTCGTTAAAGAGTTAGATATAAAATACATAGCGCCAACGCATGGGCTTCCAATACTCAATATCAACGAAACAATGCCAAAAGTTATAGAAGGTCTACAAGCTCCCTATCATAAGTTAGCTAGTTAAATTTTTTTAATTAAAAACACTTCTTTGAAGCCAATCATCAATTTTTTTTTCATTAAAATTAGTAGCTTCTGCAACAGGAAATTGAATGACTTTTGTACCAAGTTTCTTTGCATAGAAAGATGCTGAGGATCGAGCTGAAAGTAGAACTACTATTCTTTGTTGTAAAATTAATTTTTCAATGCAGTCATCTGTAATAATAACATTTAAGTTTAATGAATTAATAATTATTTCCATCAAATTATCTAGGTGTTTAGACCGGAAATCTTTGGGATGTGGTTTGATAAATAAATTTTTAGTATGACTTTTTGAAATTTCATCAATTACTCTAAGTTTTGTAATAATATTATATGACAATTCTGCAACATTAGAGACTGGGTCAAGGACTAATAAGACTGAGTTAGGCGTATTTTTAAGAGTCTCTTTCTTAAAAATCAATTGAACGATTTTTTTAAAATCGAATACTAATCTATCATTAGTTGGGAAGTCAATATTTGCATTTCCATCAAGTAAGTATAGTTTATTTAAATTTGATGAGAAGAATGGTTTTTTTATAAATGGAAAATATTTAATACCAATAAATTTCAGTATCCAATTGATAAAACTATTTAGATATTTAGTTGAAAGTTTTCCATATTTATACTCATCTTTTCTAAAAATATAATTTGCAGATCCTTCTTCGATTAGATTAATTTCTTTTACTTGATTAGAATTATAGAATGCATTTATGTATGATAGGGATGTTTGAGGTAGATAGCAGCAAATTGGCCTAGTTTTATAACTTGTTGAGTAATTATTAAGAAGTTTAGTTATTTCTCCGTTTGTTGTTCGTTTCCATAACTTATTTATCGGTATAGGAGTTGTTTTAATTTTTGAGAAAGGTAAATAATTTCTCAAGGTGATAAATTCAATTTGATCATGTTTCAGACTCAAAAAATCTATTGCAGCTCTAGCTGCGAATTCTGTGGTTGAACTTTGCACAAAAAATAAGTGTAACTCATCAACGCTTTTATTCTCTACATTATTCATCACTTATCCAATCTATCAAATATAGATTATTAGAAAATCATAATAATTATTATATTTAAAATGACAAAATATTACTTAAGATAACATAAAATCATATGCTAATATGCAGGAGAGTTATATAATTAAATAATAATATTTTTATAAATATCATATACAAATGAAAATAAGAGATAGAGTGATTGGCCCGAATCAGCCGCCATTAGTTATTGCTGAGATTGGTATTAACCATGGAGGAAATTTATCTGTTGCGAAGGAAATGGTAAGACTAGCAGCATCCTCAGGATGTGAATGCGTAAAACATCAAACACATTTTGTTCAAGATGAAATGACAAAAGAGGCAAGAGAAATCAAACCACCAAATGCAGATAAATCCATTTGGGAAATAATGTCGGAATGCTCATTAACTCGAAGTGAGGAAATAGAGCTTAAAAAATATTCAGAGGATATTGGTTTAATATGGATATCAACTCCATTCTCACGATCAGCTGCGGACTTCCTTGAAGAAATTGACGTGCCTGCCTTTAAAATTGGATCAGGTGAAGCTGATAATTTACCTCTCATAAGACACATAGCAAAGAAAGGCAAACCAATTATATTGTCGACTGGCATGCAATCAATTAGTTCAATTAAGAAAACTGTTGCGATACTCGATGACTTCAGAATCGAATATGCCTTATTAGAGTGCACTAATTTATATCCCTCTCCTCCAGAAACTATCAGTTTAAGGGGAATATCAGAACTATCAAAAGCTTTTCCCAATGCAATAATTGGATATTCAGATCATTCAGTAGGTCCAGAAATGGCGCTTGCCTCAGTCGCTCTTGGAGCAAATATAGTGGAAAGGCACTTCACAGATACTTTCGAAAGAGAGGGGCCAGATATATCCTGCTCTATGGATCCTAAGGAGCTGGAATATCTAATTAATAAATCAAAAGAAATTCACTTTGCATCAAGAAATCCTAAAAAACGTACTGTCCTTGAGGAAGAGGTATATAAATTTGCACGTGCTTCAATCGTTGCAGACAGAGACATAAAAGAGGGTCAAATTATAGAAGAAAAGGATATTTGGGCTCGGAGACCAGGTAATGGTGAAATACCAGGATATGAATTTGATAATATTATTGGAAAAAAGACCAATCGTGATTTGAAGAAAAATGAACAAATAAAATGGGATGATTTAAGTTAAAATCAAGTATCAATATGACTAAGTCCATTTTATTTGTAACCAGTACAAGAGCAGATTTTGGTAAACTTGAGCCATTGGCATCAGCATCTAGGGATAATGGCTATAATGTAACATTTTATGTAACTGGCATGCATATGCTTGAAAAATATGGTATGACAAAGTTTGAAGTATCTCGTTTGAGAGATATAAAAATACATGAAGTTGTGAATCAAAAAGTTGGAGACCCACTCCATCAAATAATTTCACAAACAATTATTGATTTTTCTATCTTTCTACAAGAACAAAATCCAGATTTAGTCGTTATCCATGGTGACAGGGCAGAAGCATTAGCTTGTGCAATTGCGTGTTCAACAAATAATATTATGTCAGCCCATATAGAGGGTGGTGAAATCTCTGGAACAATAGATGAAGTTTTTCGTCACTGTAATACAAAATTTTGTAATCATCATTTTGTTAGTTCAAAGTTAGCTGCCAAGAGAATAATGGCATTTGGGGAACCATCAGAGAGTATACATGTCATAGGATCACCTGAATTAGATTTTCATGCTCAACCATCAGGTGTAAGCATTGAAGAAGTCAGAGAATATTACGATATACCGTTTAATTCTTATGGAATTTGTATTTTTCATCCAGTAACATCAGAGCTTGATACAATAGGAAAACAAGCTGAACAACTATTTAATGCATTAAAAATTTCAAATAAAAATTTTGTTATAATTTTACCCAATAATGATCCGGGGTCTGATAAGATATGTTCGGTAATAGAAAGATTACCAAAGGATAATTTCAGAGTTTTACCATCAATGAGATTTTCTTATTTTTCTGAATTAATGAAAAATGCTAAGTGTATGGTTGGAAATTCAAGTGCTGGTGTAAGAGAGGCGCCATTTATTGGTATCTCATCATTAGATATTGGCAGTAGACAGCACTTAAGATCTGACTCTAAATCAATACACTCTGCTACTGCTAGTGATGAAGTTAGTATTCTTGGGTATTTAAATAATGAATGGGGGCAGAACTATCCCAGTTTCTTTGATTTCGGAGAGGGTAATGCTTCACAAAATTTTATACAAGCAGTCAGGAAAAGTAGCTTTTGGAAGATTTCACTGCAAAAAAAGTATGACCCTTCTTTTTTAGAGAGTTGGAAAAATGAAATTTAATGCCATAGTCCCTTTCCGCAAGTTATCAAAAGGTATGATAAATAAGAATTTTAAAAAAATTGCAGGAATACCCCTATGGCAGATAGCAGCTAATCAGGCAACTAGAACATGCGATAGTTTATTGATATCGACCGATGCGACTGATAATCTCTCAATAGAGGATGATCGTAATATAATCATCAATATGCGTCCAGAAAGATTAGCTAAAGATAGCACAAAGATGTCTGAGGTAATTCATTATCTTATAGATGAATATCATTTAATTGACGAAAATATAGTTCTTCTTCAACCTACAAGCCCTCTGAGAACTGATAAATCTATTCAACAGGCAATGAATTTATATGAAAGCCAAAATTTTAGTATGGTAATGAGTGTTGTACAAAAAGACTCCGCAGTCTTAAAAAATGGTTTCTTAGATGGAAGAAGTTTTAGACCAATTAATAACATTTCTTACTGTTTTGAGAACCGACAAAGTTTACCAAATATATATGGACCAAATGGATCGATATATATCTTTTCAGCAAAGAATTTTATGAAAAATAAAGATTTTCCAACTGACGCTATTGGAACTGTTATTATGGATGAAATTGAGTCATTGGATATTAATGACAAATATGACTATGAAAAGGCTGAAGAACTATTTTCTAATTATCATAGAAAAATATAGAAGAACCTTAGAAGTACTAATTTTTTTCTGGATATGGAACATTTTTACCTGAAAACCTTCTAACTCTAATATTTGCTTGTTCAGCATGTCCTGCAAATCCTTCAAGCATACATAGTCTTGAACAGATTTCACCAACTTGTGCTGATGTTTCTTTATTTTCTATTCTTTGATAAGTGCAAGTTTTTAGAAACTTTCCAACCCATAGACCACCTGTGTACCTACTCGCTTTTTTGGTTGGCAAAGTATGATTTGTGCCAATTATTTTGTCTCCATATGCAACATTTGTTTCATGCCCTAAGAATAGGGACCCAAAGTTTTGAAGATTATCCAGAAAAAAAGAAGGATCTTTTGTCATAACTTGAACATGCTCATATGCCAGTATATTCGCCTCTTTGAGCATATCTTCTTTATCTTTACATAAAATAATTTCACCAAAATTATCCCACGATCCTCTGGTTATACTTGCAGTTGGCAGTATTGATAATAATCTCTCAATTTCGTCAAGCGTTTCTCTTGCAACCCTTTCTGAGTCTGTAATTAGCACAGCAGGAGATGTTGGACCATGTTCAGCTTGACCTAGTAGATCCGTTGCACAAATTTCACCATCAGAGGTATCATCTGCAATTACTAATGTTTCTGTTGGTCCAGCTATTAGGTCAATCCCAACCTCGCCAAACATCTGTTTCTTCGCTTCCGCAACAAAAGAATTACCAGGTCCTACTATCATATTGACAGGATCAATTCTCTCTGTCCCAATACCCATTGCACCGATAGCTTGAACCCCACCAATGAGATAAATTTCATCCGCTCCTGCAAAGTGCATAGCAGATATCGTAGCAGGATGGGCGCCACCATTATAAGGTGGTGCACATGCAATTACCCTTTTTACTCCTGCAACCTTTGAGGTTAGGACACTCATATGTGCTGACGCCACCATAGGGTATCTGCCACCAGGGACATAACAGCCAACATTTTCTATTGGGATATGTTTGTGTCCAAGAAAAACACCTGGCAATGTTTCAATCTCAAGTTCATTCATTGTCTCAAGTTGTTTCTTGGCAAAATTTCTAATCTGATTTTGGGCAAACTTTACATCTTCAATTTCAGTAGTGCTTAACTTTGATATTGCTTCTTTTATTTGATCCTGTGTTAGCTGAAAATCTGCAGGATCCCAGTTATCAAATTTTTTTGAATATTCTTGCACTGCCTTATGACCATTCTTTCTTATCTCATTAAGTATTGATCGAACGGTTTCCTCAATGGCAAGACTATCTTCTTTTGC
>JADHLM010000045.1 GCA_016780665.1 Hyphomicrobiales bacterium
AAATAGAAACAGATGCGAGCGGAAGAGTGATTGTTGACAGCCAATTTCAAACCTCCATACCAAATATCTATGCAATTGGTGATGTTGCAAATAATTATCATCTAACTCCTCTTGCAATCAGAGAAGCTATGATTTTTGCTAGAGAGCAATTTGAAAAAGATACGGATAATTATATTATTGAAAATATCCCGACAGCTGTTTTTTCAAATCCTGAAATTGGAACTATTGGTTTATCTGAACAAGATGCATTGCAAAAATATAAAAAGATAGACATTTATACATCATCATTCCGGCCGTTGTATTATACTTTATCAGATGTAAATAAACGTACCTTTATTAAGCTTATTATTGATCACAAGACTCAAGTACTTATTGGATTTCATATGATGGGAGATGACTCTGCTGAATTAACACAGATTATGTCAACATTGATCAATAAAAAAGCGAGTAAAACGGACTTAGATAATACGATACCATTGCACCCATCAACCTCAGAAGAAATTATGACGATGAGAAATAAGGTTACCAAAGAGTTATAGCCTTTAAATAAATTTTCTTGTATTAATATCTTATTATGAAAAATCGGCTTATATATATTTACCATAAATTAAATTTTGGAGAAATTTATGCATAATTGGACACCTTCTAGCTGGCGTAATAAACCTATTAAACAAGTGCCAGAATATGAAGACACGGATCATCTTTCAAATGTTGAAAATACAATTTCAACATACCCTCCGTTAGTTTTTGCTGGTGAAGCAAGGGATTTAAAAGATAAGCTAGCACTTGCCAGTCAAGGTCGGGCTTTTTTATTACAAGGTGGTGATTGTGCTGAGTCCTTTGTGGAGCATAATCCTGATAATATAAGAGATATATTTAGATTATTTCTCCAAATGTCAGTTGTATTAATTTTTGCGACTTCATTACCAGTCGTTAAAGTAGGAAGAATTGCTGGACAATTTGCTAAACCAAGGTCCTCTGATACAGAAGTAATTAATGGTGAAGAGTTGCTAAGTTATAGAGGTGATATAATAAATGGCATAGAATTCGAAAAAAATCAAAGGAAGCCAGATCCAGAAAGGTTGTTGAAATCTTATAGACAATCCGCTGCAACAGTTAATTTGCTGAGAGCTTTTTCACAAGGTGGTTATGCCGATCTTGAGAGGGTGCATAGTTGGACATTAGAGTTTTTGAATAATTCACCTATCGGAGAGAAATACTCATATTTAGCTGAGAATATAACAAAGTCTCTTGGTTTTATGAGGGCATGTGGAGTTACTCCAGAGTCTGTGCCTCAGTTAAGAACTACAGATTTGTATACAAGTCATGAAGCATTATTACTTGGTTATGAAGAAGCAATGACCAGAGTTGACTCAATTACTGGGGATTGGTATGCGACTTCAGGGCATATGGTATGGATTGGTGATAGAACCAGGGACCCTGATGAAGCTCATGTCGAGTATTGCAGAGGAATAAAAAATCCCATTGGAATTAAGTGTGGACCATCATTAACTTCAGAGAACCTAATAAGACTAATAGATATTCTTAATCCAGAAAATGAGGCAGGGCGCATAACATTAATAGCTAGATTTGGATATGAGAATGTAGAAAAACATCTACCAAATTTTATTGATATAATTTCAAAAGAAAATAAGAATGTGCTCTGGTCTTGTGATCCAATGCATGGAAATACAATTAAATCAGATTCTGGATTTAAAACACGTCCTTTTGAATACATAATGAATGAAGTGAGAAGCTATATGAAAATTCACAAAGATAAAGGCACATTCCCAGGTGGTATACATGTTGAAATGACTGGAAAAAATGTTACAGAATGTGTCGGCGGAGCTATTTCCATAAGAGATGAAGATCTTTCGAGCAGGTATCATACTCATTGTGATCCTAGATTAAATGCAGATCAAGCTCTTGAGTTAGCCTTTCTTGTTGCAGATGAATTAAAATCAACACTATAAAGCGCTGATTGCAGAAATGATAAAAGATAATCAGATTAATATCGCTCTGGTACAAGAAAATCCAATTGTAGGGAATATAAAGCATAATTATAATCTTATTTTAGGAGCCAGAAATAGTAGAAATATTGAAAATGCTGATCTGATAGTTTTCTCAGAATTATTTCTCTCTGGTTACCCGCCAGAAGACCTTGTACTCAGACATTCTTTCCTTGATGAGATCGATACATATCTAAAGATGTTAGTTGAAGAAACAAAGAAACCAGGTCCAGCAATTTTAGTTGGTTTACCAGTGAGGGATAAAAATCAAATATTTAATTCAGTGGTGCTAATAGATAATGGGAAAATCATCTCACTTCAGCATAAATGCCATCTACCTAATTATGATGTATTCGACGAAGAAAGAATATTTAATAAGGGTAACTTGCCTGGACCAATAAACTTTCGTGGATTAAAAATTGGGGTAGCTATATGTGAAGATATTTGGCACGAGGATGTTGTTGAGTGCCTTGCTGAAACGGGAGCAGAATTACTAATTGTGCTTAATGGATCACCATACAATCGTGAAAAACAAGATCTGCGCACGAATGTGGCAATGCAAAGAGTTGTAGAAAGTGGTTTAGGGCTAATTTATGTAAACCAGATCGGTGGACAAGATGAGCTTGTTTTTGATGGGGGTTCTTTTGTTATTAACCCAGATTACAGTATGCCAGTAAAGTTGCCGAATTTTGTCTCGAATATTCAAAGTACATTATGGACTAAAGATAATGATAAATGGTTATGTAAAACTATTGTCCATCAAACCGATACTGAAGAATTAGAAGATATATATTCGGCTTGTGTAATTGGACTTAGAGACTATGTTCAAAAAAATAAATTTAAAGAGGTTTTAATTGGGTTATCAGGTGGTATTGACTCAGCAATAGTGTCATGTATCGCAGTGGATGCCCTTGGTAGTGAGAATGTACAATGTGTAATGCTACCATCAAAGTATACAAGTAAAGAGAGTTTAGCTGATGCTATTGAATGTGCACAGAACCTTGGAATTAATCCAGATGAGATATCGATAGAGAAGATGGTTGATGCTGCGGAAGATCAGTTAAACCCATTCTTCGAAGGGACAAACAAAGATATCACCGAAGAAAATATTCAATCTAGGATCAGAGCCGTTTTATTGATGGCATTATCAAACAAATTTAATAAACTTCTATTAACCACCGGAAATAAGTCAGAAATGGCAGTGGGATATGCAACGTTATACGGTGATATGTCTGGTGCCTTTAACCCAATCAAAGATGTATATAAAACTGAAGTATATAAAATTGCTGAGATGCGTAATAATACTAAGCCTGAATTTTGTTTGGGTCCAAATCATGAAGTCATTCCAAAAAATATTATAACGAAAGCTCCAACAGCTGAATTAAGGGATAATCAGACAGATCAAGACTCTCTTCCTGAGTATGATGTTCTTGATGATATTTTGTATAAACTCATTGAAGAAGAGATATCTGTAAAAGATATTATAAAATCAGGACATGATAAACAATGGGTGACTAAAATACAAAATCTCTTATATATATCAGAATACAAGAGGAGGCAGGCACCGCCTGGGGTAAAAATATCCAGTAAGAATTTTGGAAAAGATAGAAGATATCCAATTACAAACAATTTTCGAGACAAAAGTTAGAAAAATATTATGACAGTCAATAAACTCAGATTCGCTCCAAGTCCAACTGGTAATTTACATATCGGAAATGCCAGAACATTAATTTTGAATTATATATATTCTAAGGCAATTGATGGAAAACTAATACTAAGAATCGATGATACAGATATTGAAAGATCAGAGGAAAGATATTACCAATCTATTCTTAACGATATTGATTGGCTAGAAATAGATATTTTTGATATTAAAAGACAGTCTGAAAAAACCGAGAAATATCAAGATATTGCAAACAAGCTAATTGAACAGGGCAAGCTTTACCCTTGTTTTGAAACTGATGAAGAGCTAAACCGTGCAAGAAAATTAAGTTTATCTCGTGGTCAGCCTCCAATATATGACAGGAGTGCATTGAACCTGACTGAAGAGCAAAAAAATGAATATAAATCCAATAGCATAAATCCATATTGGAGATTTAAACTTGATCGTGAGGTTGTTGAATGGAACGATTTGATTAGGGGTCGCCAAACAATTGATTGCGGATCTTTTTCAGATCCCGTTTTGATAAGGGCAGATGGAACGTTCTTATATACATTACCAAGTGTTGTTGATGATATTGATTTAGAAATCACTCATATATTGAGGGGTGAAGATCATGTATCTAACACAGCAACACAAATACAGTTATTCAAAACACTCAATGCATCTATCCCAAATTTTGGTCATCACAGTTTAATGGTGCAAAAAGATGGATCGCGTATGTCAAAAAGATCAGGATCATTATCACTTGAAGAAGTTAGAGAAAGCGGTATCGAACCAATTACTCTAGTAAATTACTGCGCACGTATTGGTACATCAGATGCTGTAGAAGCGTTCCAAACTACCGATGAATTAGTTAAGAACTATGACCTATCAAAAATCTCTCGTTCCCCCGCAAGGTTTAGTATTGAAGAACTAGAAGTTCTGAACAAAAAGATTATTCAGAATATACCATTTGAAAGAGTTAGTGATAGATTAGGACAGGATGGAATAACAGGTGAAAATGCTGAAAAATTTTGGAATGTTATAAGGACAAATATTAATAATATCCATGAAGCCAAAAAATGGTGGGATATTGTAGGAGATAACCCAATTAATATTAATGATAGTGTAAATAAAGAAGTAATAACAGCTGCAAAGGATTTATTACCTGAAGATCCTTGGAATGAAAATACATGGTCAGAATGGACAGGCAAAATAGCAGCAAAAACCGGCTTAAAAGGTAAAGAATTATACTTACCAATAAGAATTGCACTCACAGGCGAGACCTCAGGCCCAGAACTAGCAACTTTCATACTCTTACTTGGCAAGGGTAAAGTGCAAAAAAGATTAGATAATTATATTTGATTTTCATTAAAATTGATTTATAATCGAACGATCGTTCTAAAGGTGATAGTTTGGTAAAAATTGTTTCATATAGAGATTTAGTAGATAAACTCATCGATATATTCTGTGAGTTTGGTTACGACGGGACTAGTCTGACAATATTGTCTCAAAAGACAGGACTCGGTAGAGCTAGCCTTTATTATCATTTCCCAGGTGGAAAAGAAGAAATGGCTAATGCAGTTTATGAAAAAATCAGCAGAGATTTTACTAAATTAGTATTAGCGCCGCTTGCAACCGATCTTAACTTTCAAACAAAAATAAAAAATATGCTAGAAGGCATAAATTTATTTTATAACAATGGCAAAAGGTCTTGTTTAATAGATGTATTTGCTATTGGATCAACAAAAGATATTTTTCATACGCAAATTAAGAATGCCGCAATGTATTGGAAGGACTCTCTCGTTAAAATCATTGAAGATGAAGGTATTGATAACACGCGTGCAGTAGCTATATCGGAGGATATCATTATCTCTATAGAGGGTGCATTAATCTTTACACGCGCTACAGGTGATTACTCTAGTTTTAATAGGACTTTAGAGAAGATTCTAAATATGATCTTAGTAAATAATTTAAGGTAATCAGAATGAATTTATTCCTATACAATTCCATAACTAAAAAAAAAGATGAATTCATTCCTTTAGATGTAAATAAAATCAGGATGTATGTTTGTGGTCCAACCGTTTATGACGAACCACATATAGGTAATGCAAGACCAGTAATAGTATTTGATCTTCTTTACAGGATATTAAGAAACTTCTATGGAAATGAGAATGTAACTTACGTTCGTAATATTACTGATGTAGATGACAAAATAAACAAAATAGCATCAGAAAAATACCCTGATATTGAAACAAATCTAGCAATTAATAAGCTAACAATGGATATTGAAAAAAAATTCAAAGATTATGCAAGTAAACTAGAATGTTTGTCACCATCAATTGAACCGCGTGCAACGGAACATATATCTGAAATGATTGAGATCATAGAATGTCTCATTGATAAGAAATCAGCTTATGTAGTGGATGGACATGTAATATTTGACATCAATAAATATGACAAATACGGTAGCTTATCCAATAAATCTCAGAAAGATTTAATAGCTGGTGCAAGAATAGAAGTTGCAACCTATAAAAATAACCCACTTGATTTTGTATTGTGGAAACCAAGTCAGCCAAATGAGCCATACTGGGATAGTCCATGGGGAAAAGGCAGACCAGGGTGGCATATTGAATGCTCAGCAATGTCATCAAAATATCTAGGGCAAGAATTTGATATTCATGGAGGGGGAATTGATCTGATATTCCCTCATCATGAAAATGAGGTTGCTCAATCATGTTCGTATCATTCCAATGAACATATGGCCAAATATTTTGTCCATAATGGAACATTAAATATCGAGGGGAAAAAGATGTCGAAATCACTCGGAAATGTGGTTTCGTTGAACGATATGTTGGATACATACCATGGTGCAATCCTAAGATTTACTATGTTAAGAACACACTACAGGCAGCCAATAGATTGGACAAAGAATAGTTTGGAGGAATCCAAGAACATTTTGAAAAAATGGATATCCGTATCAAACAAAGATAGTCTGCGGGCTCAAGAGGTACCATCAGAATTTTATGAAACCCTTTTGGATGACATAAATACACCTCAAGCAATTACAAAGATGCACGCTTATTTTTCAAATAAAGAATACGACAAACTCTTTGGGGCATTAAACTTTTTGGGAATTAACATCAAAGATTTGAGCCATTCAATGATATCAGAGCAAAATAGTAAAAAAGATGCAATCGATGAAACAGAAGTAAACAAACTCATCGAAGAGAGGAATTCCGCAAGAAAGGCAAAGGATTATAAAAAATCCGATGAAATTAGGAATAAACTTGAATTAATGGGAATAAAGCTTCAAGATGATGGAGATAAGTCCACCTGGGAATATATAAATGACTAAAGAAAAAATATATATATTTGATACGACGCTAAGAGATGGCAACCAAACGCCGGGTGTAGATTTCACTGTGGATGATAAAAACAGAATATCAAAAATTCTTGATGACTTGGGTATAGATTATGTTGAAGGTGGATATCCTGGCGCTAATCCAACCGATACAGATTTTTTTAATTCACCGCCAAAATTCAAAAATTCAAAATTTGTTTCATTTGGAATGACAAAAAGACCCGGTCGTTCAGCCTCAAATGATCCTGGGTTTAATGAGTTATTATCATATAAAACGGACGCAATTTGTTATGTCGCAAAATCATGGGACTTTCATGTAAGAAAAGCGCTTGGTTGTACACTTGAAGAAAATGTTTCATCAATTAAAGAGTCAGTAAAAGCTGCTTCTAAATCACATGGTGAAGTCATGGTTGATTGTGAACATTTTTTTGATGGTTACAAGAATAACAGAGAATACGCTACAGAATGTGTAATGGCAGCTTATGAATCAGGAGCAAGATGGGTTGTTTTGTGTGATACAAATGGTGGAACATTACCAGATGAAGTGTCTGAAATTGTCACTGAAATATGCAATCTAATACCTGGTAAGAACTTAGGTATTCACGCTCATAATGATACAGGAAATGCTGTAGCCAATAGTCTAGCAGCAATTCAATCCGGTGCGCGTCAAGTGCAAGGTACGCTAAACGGTATTGGGGAGAGATGTGGTAATGCTGATCTAATCACAATCATACCAACCCTTCTACTAAAAGAGAGATTTAATAATAATTTTAAAATATCAGTAACGAACAAATCTCTAAAAAATATTAGGAAAACAAGCTTAATCATAGATGATATTCTAAATAGAGCGCCTGATAAACAATCACCATATGTTGGTGAAAGCGCCTTCGCAACAAAAGCCGGTATTCATGCATCTGCAATCATAAAAGATCCTAAAACCTATGAGCATGTAGAACCTGTAAATGTTGGTAATGAGAGAAAGTTATTAATATCCGATCAGGGTGGAAAATCGAACGTTGTTTCTGCATTGAAGAAAATGGGGATTAACATACCAAAAGATGATCAAAGAATTACTGAATTGTTGGATATTGTTAAAGAGAGGGAGTCAAGAGGGTATACTTATGAGAGCGCACAGGCATCTTTTGAACTATTGGCTCGTGAAATATTTGGCAACTTAAAAGAATTTTTCAATGTTGAAAGTTTTAGGACATTAGTGGAAAGACGTATAAATGCCAAAGGTGAACTTATTACTGTATCAGAGGCAACAGTAAAAGTACTTGTTGATGGTGAAAGATTTATTTCATCAGGTGAGGGTAACGGACCTGTAAATGCGTTGGATAACGCAATGCGAAGAGATCTTGGGAAATATAATAAATACCTCAAGAATATGCAGCTTGTTGATTATAAAGTAAGAGT
>JADHLM010000046.1 GCA_016780665.1 Hyphomicrobiales bacterium
GAATAATATTTCAAATAGTAGAAATTATATATAATTATTTGATAGCTTTACGAAGGGTATTGGCAATAAATGAACTTTGAAGATCTTGGAATTGTATTGTCTGTTCGTAAGTATGGAGAGAGAGCTGGTCTAATAGAATTACTAACCAAAGATCATGGTAGATATATTGGTTTGGCTCGTAATTATCAATCTAAAAATAATCAGCCAATACTCCAGCCAGGGAACGCAATTAGTTTTATATGGAAAGCTCGATTATCAGAACATCTAGGGACAGTAACATTTGAATTGGATACATCCAGATCATGGAAACTTATAAATAATAGAGTTAGAATGGTGGTACTTCAAACTTTGATTTCACACCTTAGAATGTTACCTGAAAGAGAATCATTTCCTGAAGTATTTAAAAAAACCAGTTCAATACTAGACTTTACTGGCGATGATAGTAATTTGATAAAAGATCTTATAATTTGGGAATTGTTTATTTTGGAGCAATTAGGTTATGGTGTGGATATGTCAGAATGCGCTGTCACAAGGTCAGATCAAGATTTGAAGTATATTTCACCTAGGACAGGTAGAGCTGTAACAAAAGAAGTTGGTGAACCATATAAAAGTAAATTAATTGAAATACCAGACTTTATATTTGGTGGTAATGCTTTAAACGATGTGGAACTTAAAAAAGGACTTTTATTAACAGAATTTTTTCTCAAAAGGGACCTTTATAAACCATTACAATTAAATCTCTCTATGTTTCGTGATAGTTTGTACCAAATGCTGTCAAACTAAATGGAAATAATCTTTGTCATCTGATCAAGAAATTACAATAAAATCAGACTTTGTTGACCTATTAAAAGATAAATATTTATCATATGCTTTATCAACTATAACAGATAGAGCTCTGCCTGATGTTCGCGATGGGCTAAAGCCTGTCCATAGAAGGCTACTTTTTGCTATGTCTGAATTAAAACTTGGTTCTGAAAACTCATTTAAAAAGTGTGCTCGTGTTGTTGGTGATGTCATCGGTAAATATCATCCACACGGTGAGCAAGCAGTCTATGACTCACTGGTTAAATTAGCTCAAAGCTTCTCTCATAGATATCCATTAATTCAGGGGCAGGGAAACTTTGGGAATATCGATGGGGATAATGCAGCAGCTATGAGATATACTGAGTCAAGATTAACGCAGATATCAGAATTAATAATGGACCAGGTTCATGATGGTACGACTGAATTTGTAAGAAACTATGATGAAAGTGAGTTTGAGCCAAAAGTATTTCCATCTGCATTCCCTAATCTTTTAGCCAATGGTTCAAATGGTATCGCAGTTGGAATGGCCACAAGTATTCCCCCGCATAATATAATGGAGCTTTTGGATATGGCAATAAAACTCCAAAGAAATAGGGAAATTACCGATGATGAGCTGATGTCTAACTTTCATGGTCCTGACTTTCCTACGGGGGGAGTTTTAATATCTTCAAAGAGTGAAATAAATGAAATATATAAGAAAGGTCGAGGCTCACTTCGACTCAGATGTGTATGGAGTGAAGAAAGATCAAGAAATGGTTATTCGATTAAAATAACACAAATTCCATATGGTGTTCAAAAATCAAAACTCATTGAAAAGTTAGCTGATCTCGTAATTTCAAAGACTATAAATGAAATCTCTGACATTAGAGATGAATCTGACGAGTCTGTATGTATAATTATTAAACCTAAAAACCCCTCTATTGAGGCTCAAAAAATTATGAATAAACTATTTAGACTTTCTGATCTTGAAATAACAATCACTATTAATATGAATGTTCTTCAAGATGGTGATAATAAAGTGCCCAAAGTACTTGGCATTAAAGAAGTTCTTGCCCAATGGCTTGATCATAGACAAAGTATACTGATAAAAAGTTATCAGTATTATCTTGAAAAAGCTGAAAAGAGAATACACACCCTTGAAGGCTACCTAATTGTATTTTTGAATATTGATAGGGTAATTTCAATACTCAGAACGAGCGATTATCCAAAGAAGGACCTGGTAGCTGAATTTTCCCTGACTGATCAACAGGCGGAATCTATACTAGAGATGAGATTAAGATCACTTCGTAAACTCGAAGAAATTACAATTCAAAAAGAGTTAAAGTCACTATTACGTGATCGAAAAGAATATATGTTAATATTGGGCACTAAGAGTAGCCAGATATCTAAAATTATAGAGCAATTAACATCATTGGCTCAATCTTTTAGGGAAGATGCACATCTAACCAAGTTATCATCAAGAGTTACTAGTGTTGAAGATCAGGTTTTGAACCTTGAGGCATATGCAGAGGATGTTTCCCCAATGACATTTATGATGACAAATAAGGGTTGGTTGATATCAAAAGAAGGGCATGGAATTGAAGATTATAATAGAGATGTCAAAGATGGTGATGAGATCTGTTTCATAAAAGAATGCTATTCAAATAGTGATTTGCTTCTCTTTTCAAATAGAGGTAGGGTTTTTACTCTAAATACCTCTAAACTTCATAACAATAAAGATTTTGAACCAATTAAAAAATATTTTAATCTTGAGACAGATGAAAAGATCATCCAATTATTAATTGATGACAATGATAAGACAGACTTGATGTTAATATCAAACAAGTGTAAGGGCATGATATCTCCGAAGAACAAAATCAAATCCCAAACCAAGAATGGTAAGGTTGTAATGAATATCACCAATACAAACCAAATTCTTAAAATTGTTAAACCAATTAATCATAAATATATCTGTATTCTGAGTGATGCCGTAAGTGTCATTTTGATAGATCAGACTAATATAAATAGGGTTTCAAAAGGAAGTGGGATAAGTTTCCAAAAAATCAAGGAATCAGAATTGCTTGATGCTATATCAGTGGATATTGAGAATAAGGTTGCTATAAGATCACTTGTAAATAATAGGATTATAGCTAAATTAGACGATCTTCAAAATTACCTTGGTGAAAGAGGAAGAGTTGGGAAAAAATTAAAATTGAATTTAAAAGGTGGTGTATATCTCTCGATAATTTAGTTGGAATAACAATATTACTAAATCTCTTTTGAAATGTGAAGAGTTTGAGTAGGGTATGCAAATCCAATTTTTTCTTCTTCAAATCTCTTGAATATTTCATAATTTACATTTTGGATAATATCCATATATTCCTTGTAATCATTATCCGGAACAGATACATAGAATATTACTTCAAATAATAGAGCCGAGTCTCCAAAGCTTTTGAAATTTGCTCTATCAAAGCGAGCATTCTCTGCCTTAACTATTATCTGTTCTACTAATTTTGGGATCTTGGTAAGAAGTTCGTAGGGTGTTTGGTAAACAACACCAAGGTGAATTTCAGCTCTTCTTTCTGTCATTCTTCGGTAATTTCTGACTCTGCTTCCCAATAGATCTGCATTGGAACAAACTAGTTCTTCACCTGATAGAGCCCTTATTCTTGTAGTCTTAATGCCAATTTGTTCAACGGTTCCAGATATGTCGCCGACTACTATGTAATCATCAATTTCAAATGGTTTATCAAGCACTATAGCAAGTGATGCAAATAAATCTCCTAGGATATTCTGAGCTGCAAGTGCAATGGCAATACCGCCAATACCAAGCCCGGCAACTAGTGCGGTTATGTCTACTCCAATATTGTCGACACAAAGCAGTAAGGCAATTGACCATATTGCCGATCTTGCGAAAAACTTAATTAATGAGATTGCGTTTTTTACTGCACTTTTTCTACCAGTTGTTTTTAGTTTGTTATTGCTTGATATTAGGTAGACACTTACACCATCAACTATAAAAGCAAGTTGAATAAAGAAAATTAATGACAAAAATATATTTATAGCCCCAATGATTGGGTAATTTTGGAATAAATTTTGTGAAATGAATAAGAATACAATAATGAATATAATTACATTATTTAAACGTTCCAAAACAATGTTTAATAGGTCAAATATTTGACTTTTTTCTTGAATATTTGCTGTTATTCTATTTTTCAACCAGATTAATATTAAATATAGAAGTATTGATAAAAAAATATTTATTCCACTATACAAAATAAAATCTAAGTAGCTGTCTTTTAGTATTCGAAGATCCATGCTATTTGCCTAATAATTTTTCGGCAACATCTATTGCTGCATAGGTAAGTATACCATCTGCTCCGGATCTTTTAAAGCATAATAAAGATTCCAATATTATTTCATTGTAATCAAGCCATCCATTTATTGATGCTGCCTTGATAGCAGCATATTCACCAGATACTTGATAAGCGAATGTTGGAACACCTAACTCTTTCTTTATTCTGAATATAATATCTAAATAGGGCATTCCAGGTTTGACCATTATCATATCGGCACCTTCATTTATATCAAGCTCTGCCTCTCTTATAGCTTCATTACTATTTGCAGAATCCATTTGGTAGGTTGATTTACTTCCAGTTAAACTATTTTTGGATTTTATTGCATCTCTGAATGGACCGTAATAGTTGGAGGCATATTTTGCTGCGTATGACATTATAATTGTATCTTTGAAATTATTTTCTTCAAGTGCATTCCTTATCATTAGGATTCTTCCATCCATCATATCAGATGGTGCTATAATATCAGTGCCTGCTCGGCACTGGTTCAATGCTTGCTTAATAAGTGCTTCAATTGTTTCATCATTAAGGATTTTATTTTCTTTTAATATCCCATCATGCCCATGCGAGGTATAGGGATCTAGTGCTACATCTGTCATTATACCTATATTAGGCACTTTATTCTTTATTTCGTGAATCGTTCTACATATTAAATTATCACTTTTGAGCGCTTCTTCCCCCTCATTTGATTTAAATTTGTTATCTATAACGGGAAATAATGCTAATAATGGTATTTGAAGATCTTCAGCTTTTTTTGCAACATCAATTATTTTATCTATGGAATATCTATTAACACCCGGAAGAGAGTCGATTGGTTCAAGTAAATTATTACCATCACATACAAATAATGGGAGTATTAGATCATTTGCAGATAGAATATTTTCGCAAATAAGCCTTCTTGACCAATCTGTCTGTCTGTTTCTTCTCATTCTTACGAGTGGATAACTATTTGTTTTTTTTTGTATCATAACAAGAACTTAACACCATAAATATGAATCATATATACTATGAAATAGTTATAATTCAACAGACCAGTAAAATATAGTAAAAACATGAACGGATTTAATAGAAAATATAAAAAATTTAAAACTATACACCTACTGATTTTGCTTTTTTGCTTCATCTCATACCCATTCGGGGTATTGGCAAATCTTTTGGATCAAGTTGACAAATTCAGAAGCAATGAGTTTTTCTTATTTGAAGATCCATTTTCTGGTTCTGTTGAGGAACAATTTTCTATTGAAGATGATTCGATGTTGACGTCAGAAGGGTCAAAAAAAAGTTTTTTAAATTATCAAAATTATTTAGAAGTTGAAGAAGCAATTAGGCTTTATCAAGGTATTCTCGATCAAGGGGGGTGGCCTGAAATAGATACAATAATAGAACTTCAAATAGGGGATGTTTCCGAAGAAATTATTAAACTAAGAAAAAGGTTATTGATTACAAAAGATATGGATCAGAATAGAGGAATTGTTGATGTTTTTGATATTTTTGTTGCTGACGGACTTAAAAACTTTCAAAGTAGGCATGGATTAGAGCCAAGTGGTAAACTAGATAAAAATACAATTCACCACCTTAATCAACCAGTCGAATATAAATTAAAGAAATTAGGGACTAATAAAACTCGATTTCTAAATTATCTGTTTGGTCTCGGAGAGAGGTATGTGTTTGTAAATATACCAGGTGGTGATTTAATTGCTGTAGACAATAGTACTATAGATTATCATACAAAAGTTATAGTAGGAAAAAGTGATAGGGAAACTCCAATAATAGACAGTGATATTTTCGAAATAAATTTTTTTCCTTACTGGCACTTACCTGAGAGCATTGTCAAAAAAGATATAATCAAAGCAATGAATATTGATCCAAAATACCTGGAAAAAAATAATATTTTTATTTATCAGGATTATTACTATCAAAAAAAAATAAATCCACAATATATAGATTGGACAACAGAAGAGGCAACTTTATTTAAATTTCGTCAAAATCCTGGGTATACTAATTCTCTTGGTGTGGCAAAAATAAATTTTCCAAATAAGCATGCAGTTTATCTGCATGATACTCCCAAAAAATCATTATTTAATGAAGAAATACGTTTCTTTAGTTCGGGTTGTGTTCGTGTTCAAAATATTGATGACTTAATCAATTGGTTACTTTCTGATAGTGCTAATTGGAATGAAAGTCTGCTTCATGAAATATTAGATAACTCATTGACAAAAACACTCAGGCTTGACTCAAAGATTCCTATTAAAATTGGCTATTTAACGGCATGGGTCGAAAATGGTCAAATTCAATTTAGAGATGACATATACAAAAAAGACGCAACATATTAAGAAAAATAATAGCTTATTCTGCTGTTTTTTGTTCAAGAGAAGTCTTCTTATAATTTACAAATATTCTACATCTCTCTAAATAAATTCATACTCATAAATCATTTGTATTTTTATCCTAAAAAGACTATCTATTAAATAGTAGGAAATAAGTATGAAGAAAAAATATTCTCAATATATAAAAGATTCAATAGATAGTGTAATTTCTGAAGGCAGATATAGAACATTTGCAAACATTACAAGAATACGTGGTGATTATCCAAATGCAATACTTCATATGAAACCGGGTAAGAAGAAAATAATCACAGTTTGGTGTTCAAATGATTATCTTGGTATGGGGCAGAACCAGTCTGTTCTAAATGCATTAAAGGACGTTATTGATACAATTGGTGCGGGTTCGGGTGGAACTAGGAACATTTCAGGTACAACAAACCAGCATGTTATTTTAGAAGATACTTTATCCAAATTACATAATAAAGAGTCCTCTCTGCTTTTCACATCTGGATATGTTGCGAATGATGCAACTCTATCTACTTTATCAAAAATAATTCCTGACCTCGTATTGTTGTCAGATGAAAGTAATCATGCTTCTATGATTGAAGGTATTCGTCATGGAGGTGCTTCCAAAATAATATTCAAGCATAACGATATGGTTGATTTGGAAGAGAAGCTAATAAGGGTGGGCACTCAAAAAAATAAAGTCATAGCTTTTGAGTCTGTTTATTCCATGGATGGTGATATTGCAAAAGTAAAAGAAATTTGTGACCTCGCAGATAAATATGATGCATTAACATATATTGATGAAGTTCATGCTGTTGGTATGTATGGTAATACAGGAGCTGGCATGGCTGAGCATTTAAATCAAATGGAAAGAATCGATATTATAGAAGGAACCTTGGCTAAAGCATTTGGTCTAGTTGGGGGGTATATTTCTGCTGAAAAAACACTAATAGATTCCATTAGATCATATGCACCTGGATTTATATTTACAACATCACTGCCTCCATCAATAGCCGCCGGTGCGAATGTTAGTATTAACCATTTAATGGTGTCTTCAACAGAACGGGATAAAATGCATGCAAATGTGGCTTTGTTGAAATCTAAACTTACAGAAATTAATCTTCCTATAATTCCAAATAAAAGTCATATAATCCCTATTTTAGTTGGAGACCCAATATTAACAAAAAAAGTTACAGATCAGCTATTGGATGAATTTAACATATATGTTCAACCAATCAATTATCCAACAGTACCAAAAGGGACTGAGAGACTAAGAATAACAGCAAGTCCATATCATAAAATTGAGGATATCGATCATCTTGTAAGTTCGTTAGATAATATTTGGAGAGATATGAAAATCGCTCGTGCTGCTTAGAAACATAAAATTATCATGGAGAAGAAATGACAAAAGATTTTTTTACTGCCCCTTTATCACAGATTGATCCAGAGGTTTTTCAGTCAATTGGGAAAGAAGTTGATCGTCAAAAGTTTGGTATTGAATTAATTGCTTCTGAAAATATTGTTTCAAAAGCAGTGCTAGATGCACAAGGTTCAATACTTACAAATAAATATGCCGAAGGCTATCCAAACAAAAGATATTATGGTGGATGTATGTTTGTTGATGAAACTGAGCAATTGGCAATAGATAGAGCAAAAGAGTTATTTAACTGTGATTACGCTAATGTTCAGGCACATTCCGGTTCGCAGGCAAATCAGGCTGTTATGTTAGCTCTTTTAAAACCTGGTGATGCTTTTATGGGAATGACTCTTGCAGCAGGCGGTCATCTCACACATGGTGCGGCTCCCAACTTATCTGGGAAATGGTTTAATGCGATTGGGTATGGTGTTCGTGAAGAAGACGCACTAATTGACTATGATGAACTATATCAAAAGGCTAGAGAGCATAAACCAAAACTTATAATCGCTGGTGG
>JADHLM010000047.1 GCA_016780665.1 Hyphomicrobiales bacterium
TATTAAATGGTTCTTTAAAACCACAAAAAAATTTACTAATATTCAATAATATTGATATTTAATATCATAAATTTTGTTAATGAATATAAATCAATTAAAATGAATGATACAATTATTATTATACCTGCAAGAATTGGTTCTACAAGACTGCCAAGGAAACCCTTGTTAAAAATTAATGGAAGGGAGATGATACTTCATGTATGGGATAAAGCGAAAAAAACAAAGGCTGACAGAGTTGTGGTTGCATCAGACTCTCCAGAGATAGCAGAAGTTATTAGTAAAGAGGGCGGTGAAGCAATTATTACAAGTACTGCTCATCAAAGTGGCACTGATAGAATTTATGAGGCTCTTAACAAACTAGATAATGAAAAATCATATAAATATGTAATAAACCTACAAGGAGATCTTCCTAACATCACATCTAATATAATTAATCTTGGTATAGATAAAATTAGAAATACAAATGCTGATATCTTGACTTATTACAGAGAAATTGACGATAAAAATGAGGTTAGCAATCCTAATATTGTTAAAATAGCAACACATAGAGATAAAAACAATGAACTGAATGCACTTTACTTTTCACGGGCAGCCATTCCGTACAACGCTAATGTATTTTTTGAACATATTGGCATATATGTTTACAAGAGAAATGCATTAGATCGATTTGTATCTATGGATCCATCAACACTGGAAACTACAGAGAAATTGGAACAACTGAGGGCATTGGGTGGATCAATGAAAATCAATCTACTTTTAGTACACGATAAAATCATTAGCATTGATACAATAGATGATGTAGAAAGATTAAGTAATATTTCTGATAATTAGGTATAAATAATGAATAACAAAATTGTTTTCCAAGGAGAGATGGGTGCGTATTCGCATATTGCTTGTCAAAAAAAATACCCTGATATGGAACCTATTCCAGCCGCAACTTTCGAGGATGCCTTTGCGAAAGTAAAAAATAAAGAAGTTAAGTATGCTATGATTCCAATCGAAAATTCTCTTGCTGGAAGAGTAGCAGATATCCATTATTTACTACCAACTTCAGATCTTTATATTGTTGATGAATTTTTTCTTCCAATAGAACATCAATTAATTGTTGTTGATGGTGCTTCTGAAAAGACAATAAAAAATGTGATGAGCCATCGTCATGCTTTGGGTCAATGTAGAGATATTATATCAGAATTAAAACTTAATAAGATAGTTGCTGCAGACACTGCAGGTTCTGCAAAGATAATATCTGAAAACAATGACATAACCACTGCTGTACTAGCAAGTGAACTTGCTGCAGATTTCTATGGATTAAAAATTTTAAAAAGGAATGTTGAAGACGCAAATCATAATACTACAAGATTTATAATATTATCAGCAGAACCTGATGACGCAGAACCAAATAAAAAATCTACAATTACTAGTATGGTATTTAGAGTTAGAAACGTTCCTGCGGCGCTTTATAAAGCTATGGGTGGTTTTGCTACAAATAGTGTAAACTTAACAAAGCTTGAGTCATATATTATTGGGGGTAGCTTTTCGGCAGCACAGTTCTATGTTGATATTGAAGGACATCCCCACGATGAAAATGTAAGATTGGCTCTGGAAGAATTAGACTTTTTTTCAAGTGAATTAAGAATTCTTGGCGTATATTATGCAAGTGATATAAGAAAAAAAATAAACAACCAAGAAAACTTTCTTAAATAAAATTAGATAAGACAAGTATAAACAACAAGTATTAGTACCAATATCAAAATTCATTTGTTATAATAAATACTGAGAAGTTGGTATTGGACGTAGTTGTCGCCAATCGGGTCAGGTCCGGAAGGAAGCAGCCCCAACGATTTTTTTACGGGTCAAGAACTGACTTCTCACTTTATTTTCACTAGATATTGAGAAGAATGAGTTGCCTAACATAAACTATAAAATTCTTGCAAGGAAATATAGACCAAGTTCTTTCGCTGAACTTATTGGTCAAGATAGCATGGTTAGTACCATTTCAAACTCAATCCAATCAGGTAGAATCCATCATGCCTACCTATTCACGGGAATTAGGGGCATTGGTAAAACCACTACAGCGCGTATTCTGGCACGAACACTAAATTATACCTTGAATAACAATGAATACACGCCTTCAATTCATTTAGACAAAATTGGATTGAACTGTGCGGCAATCATAGAGTCTCGCCATCCTGATGTTTTTGAAATGGATGCAGCCTCAAATACCGGTATAGATCATGTGCGCGAGATTATAAATTTTGCTCAAACAAAACCAACAATGGCAAAGTATAAAATATTTATAATTGATGAAGTTCATATGTTATCAAAACAGGCATTTAATGGGTTATTGAAAATATTAGAAGAACCCCCTGAACATGTTATCTTTATATTTGCAACTACCGAAATTGAAAAAATCCCAATTACAATTTTATCCAGATGTCAAAAATTTAATCTAAAAAGAATTAGTGCTCCTATTATGAGCGATTATCTCAGAGTTATTAGTGAAAAAGAGTCGATAAATATAGATAATGATAGTATCAATATCATTTGTGCATCTTCTGAAGGTTCAATGAGGGATGCCCTATCCATTCTTGATCAAGCATCATCACTCTGTGATGCTCATATAACATCAGAGATATTATCTGAAATGCTCAACCTTAATGATGTTAATTTTGTAATTAGCTTATTTGGGAAACTTATTGAGAGCAAATCAACTGAAATAACAGAAAAAATAAAACAAATATATGAAAATGGTTTTGAGCCCCTATCATTGGTAAGAGATTTATCAAAAATCACTCATATTGCTTCAATGATCAAACTCGGCATCTCAACACAAAGTGATGTTTTGTCCAGCGAACAACATTTAGAAATTAAATCAATAATTAGTGATGTCGATATTTCAACACTCGTCCACATGTGGCAAATATTGTTAAAAGGCAACACAGAAATAAAAAATGCCTTCGATCAAAGCATATCACTTGAAATGCTTTTGATAAAATTATGTTATTCAAATCAATTACCTCCTATAGAGGACATTATATCAAAAATTGAAAACAGAATGAGTGATAATGAAACTGATGATAATGTGATTAATTCAGAAACAAAAAAAAACAGCGAACTCACAGAGAATTCAAAAGAGGAACTTATCATTCCTGAGTCTTATGAAGAAATGAAATCATTATTAATTGAAAATGACATGAGATTGATAACAGATATAGATAAGTTTGAAGTTATTGAATATAGAATTGGTCAAATAGATTTAACCTCAAATGATGAGATTAACGAAGACATTATCAATTTATTACAATCAACACTTCAAAACCTTACAAATATCCAATGGGACATAAACTTTATTGGGAAGACTCCCCAAACAAATGGTAAAAGCTTAACTATAGAAAATATAAAAAAGCACTTTCCTGGTGCTGAAATAATAAATGAAGAAGATAATATTTAGAAAGGATTAATGATGGATTTTTCTGAAATTATGAAACAAGCAAATAAATTGCAGGATAAAATGAAATCCGCGAAAGAAAATATTGAAAATATAGAATGTGAAGGTTCTTCGGGTGGTGGTCTTGTTAAAGTTATAATCAATGGTAATGGAGAGCTAAAAAAAATTGACATTGATCCTAGTATTTTAGTTGAAAGTGAAAAAGAAATAGTTGAGGATCTCATAATTGCAGCATTCAGTGATGCAAAATCAAAAATCAATGATGAGGTAGCAAAAAAAATGAAAGAAATAACTGGGGGTCTTCCCCTTCCTCCTGGCTTCAATATTGGTTTCTAAATAATGTCTTCTAAAGAAATTAACGAGATAGATAATTTTATTCGTTTATTATCAAAACTACCCGGACTTGGTCCCAGATCTGGAAGGAGAGCTGCACTTGAGCTGATCAAAAGAAAAGAACAACTTCTTTTACCATTGAAAGATTCACTCATTGAGATTTATGAAAAAATATTGCTTTGCGAAGTTTGTAATAATATTGACCTGAAGTCCCCATGCTCGATATGCAGCAATCTAAATCGTAATGATAATATTCTATGTGTTGTTGAAGAAGTAGCTGATTTGTGGGCAATTGAGAGAGCAGGAGCAATAAAAGGTTACTATCATATTCTAGGAGGTGTTCTTAATGCACTGGATGGAATAGGCCCTGAAGAGCTAAATATAAATAAATTAACACATAGAATTGAAAATAATAATATTGAGGAAGTTATACTTGCTCTTAGTGCAACTATCGATGGTCAAACTACAATACATTTTTTGAGTGACTTATTGAGTAAGTATAATATTAGAATTACAAAATTAGCACATGGTATTCCAATTGGTGGAGAACTTGATTATTTAGATGATGGAACACTCACACAAGCAATTTTATCTAGAACGGATGCAGACTAATCTTTATCTTTATTGATTAAATTTTGATCGTTTGGTACTTCTTCAATCAGATCAATTTTACGTCCGCTTGTTGCAATCTTTTTTGATGAAACAATTATTTTTTCAATATCGTTGTTGGCTAAATTAAAATGTTTTTGTAGGTCTTGTACCCTGTTCGTTAATCTGTCTACATCGAGTAAGATATTACCCACCTCACTTTTAATAATACCTAATTGCTTTTGCATATGGGCATCACGTATTAATGTTTGAAGAGTTTGCACTGTTAACATTAGTGAATTAGGAGAAACAATTGTGATTCCAGTCCTATATGCTTTTTGAATAATATCTCCAAAATTTTCATATAAATCTGCATAAATCGACTCAGATGGAATAAACATAACCAATGGCTCTCTTACCTCGCCTGGAACTTTATATTTTTCAGCTATATCACTAACATGCTTCAAAACATCTATTTTTATCCTTGAACTAGCTTTTTTTATTTCTTCTGATGATTTTGCAGATCTGAGTTGATCAAAACTTTCTAGAGGAAATTTTGAGTCAATTGCTATAACCTCATTGGAGTTTGGCATTCTAATTATGCAATCAGGTCTTTTCCCATTTGTTAAAGTATGTTGAAATGAGAAAAGATTATTTGGCAATGCGTCCGCAATTATTGACTCCATTCTGGCCTGACCAAAGGCACCTCTTTGTTGCTTATTAGATAAAATCCCTTGTAAATCAATTACATTATTTGATAAGTCAGTAATATTTTTTTGAGCATTATCAATGACTGCAAGTCTTTCAGATAATTTAGTCAAATCTGCGTGTGTTTTCTCACGACTTTCTTTTAATTCTTCTTGTACCTTCTGATTAATCTTATCTTTCACCTCATCTATGGAATTTCTTAATCTATCATGATTTCCATTAAATAAGTCTGCTAAAGATTTGATTTTCAAATCTAATTCATTATTTTGTTTCAACAACTGTGTAATTTCATTAACTGAGACTTTGCTATTTTTTTTACTTTGAATCAGCAGTAAAAATATTAGTATTGTTGAAATTGCTAATATAATGAGAATTATTAATATGATATCAGGCATTTTTTCTTAATTTGTAGATTGTACTATTTATTTTAATACGTTTTCAATTAAAATACTAATTTAATATAGAGTGATTTATGATCTATCAAATTCTTACAATTCCGAATAAAATACTTCGAGAGAGATCTGAAGAAGTTACAAATATAGATAGAAATATTATTAAAACTCTTGATAATATGGCAGAAACCATGTACGCAGCACCAGGTATAGGACTTGCTGCAATTCAGGTAGGTATAAAAAAAAGACTGGTTGTGATTGATTGTGACTACAATCAAGAAACGAAAAAAAACCCCCATTATTTTATTAACCCAGAAATTATTTGGAAATCTGAAGAAAAAGGATCGTATAAAGAAGGTTGCCTATCTATTCCAGAATATTATGAGGAGGTGGAGAGACCATCTAAATGTAAGGTAAGATTTTTAGATAAAAAAGGCATAACCAAAGAACTTGACTGTGAAGGAATTCTTGCAACATGTATACAACATGAAATAGATCACCTAGATGGTAAATTATTCATAGATTATCTATCAAGGCTCAAAAAGTCTTCTATAGAAAAAAAATTTAAGAAATCAAATAAACGAAAAAATTAAAGTTTTTTAAAATGAAATTAATCTATATGAGTTCTTCTGATTTTGGTGTTCCAGCTCTCAAAAAGCTAATCTCCTCTCATCATGAAATTGCTGGAGTTTATACTCAGCCTCCAAAAAGATCCGGACGTGGGATGAAGTTCACAAAGTCTCCAATTTATAAGATTGCAGAAGAAAATAACCTGCTAATTCAAACCCCATACAATTTAATAGATGAAGACGAAATTAGGTCGCTGAAAAAATTAAGCCCCGATATAGGGGTTGTTGTGTCATATGGATTAATTATTCCTAAAAAATTTCTCTCGATTCCAAGATATGGTTTTATCAATATTCACCCATCACTTCTTCCACGATGGAGAGGTGCGGCACCAATTCAAAGAGCACTAATTGAAGGGGATAGGGTCACTGGAATCAATATTATTAGGCTAGATGAAGGTCTTGATACTGGGGATATATGCAAATATATTGAAACACCAATAAATGTGGATGATAATTATTCTACATTATCTGCAAGATTATCTGAAATTGGGGCAAATCTTCTTTTGGATTCTCTATCAGAATTTTCAAATGGGAAAATTAAATTTATAAAGCAAAAAGATACAGGCATTACATATGCAAAAAAGATCCTAAAAGAGGAAACTAAGATTGATTTTAATAAACCATCTAAGAACGTTGTTAATTTAATAAAAGGGCTTAGCCCATATCCTGGTGGCTGGTTCACATATGTTAATGGAGAGACCACTTTTAGAGTAAGAATTCTTGATGCAATTCAATGTGACTTATCTGGTGCCCCAGGTGAAATATTGGATAGTAATCTAACAATTGCCTGCTCTGATAAGTCAATTAGTCCTATACTAATTCAGAAAGAAGGTAAGAAACCAATACATATTGAGGAATTTTTGCGTGGAACCAAAATTACACAAGGAAGCATGCTTAATCAGTAAGCAGTGATAATAATAAATGAGATATAAATTATTAATTGAGTATGATGGAACAAACTATTCTGGCTGGCAACGACAAGAAAAATCCCCATCTATCCAAGGCAATATTGAAGAGGCCATAGAAAAATTTTGTGGCATGAGGGTAACTGTAAATGGGGCAGGCAGAACGGACTCTGGTGTACACGCATCTGGTCAAGTTGCACACTTCGACTTGGATGAAGAAAAAGATGAAAATACCATATTTCAAGCTATAAATTTTTACCTAAAAAACGAGAATATTAGTATTAAAAATGTTGAAAGAGTCCCAGATACTTTTGATGCCAGATTCTCTGCTATAATGAGGTATTACAGGTATAAAATAATCAATCGTCAAAGTCCATTAACATACAATAAGAATACGCATGCGCATATAAATCAAAGCTTAGATATATCATTAATGCAACAGGCTGCAGATTATTTTATTGGAAAACATGACTTTACAACATTTAGATCTGTAAGTTGCCAGTCTAAATCACCAATCAAATCTATAGAGAAAATTTTAATTAATACTGAAAATGAAAAGATCTGTGTTGATTTTATAGCTAAATCTTTTTTACATACTCAAGTAAGATCAATTATGGGCTGTATTATCAAGGTTGGCATTGGATCGTGGAACCCATCCGTTATTCCAGAAATTATCGAAGCAAGAGACCGTTCAAAATGCGCTACGCTTGCTCCCTCTTGTGGTTTATATCTGAGAAGAATCGATTATGATTCTATTTGAATATTTAAGAGTTAAAATAATTATCAATAAATTCCTGAAAAATCTCAGTCAGTAGAAAAAACTCTTCAATTTTTATTCTTTCATCTACCTGGTGCATGGACCTACCAACAAGTCCAAACTCAACTACTGGGCAATATTTTGCAATAAAACGACCATCAGATGTCCCCCCAAAAGTACTTAGATTAGCTTCTATTTTAGTTTTATTGAATATAACCTTTTGAAGTAAACTAGATAATGTCCCATTTCCAGTGTAATAAACATCTGCGAGTGAAATTTTTTTCAAATCAAAATTAATATCAACTTCATCTAAGACTGATGAGAGTCT
>JADHLM010000048.1 GCA_016780665.1 Hyphomicrobiales bacterium
AATTTCTTCCTTATGTGAATCCATATCTCGTAAAGATTCACTGTCAACACTAATGATTTTTATAGTTGAACTAGTCTTTTCAAGTCCATTTTTATAATCAAATAGCGAATTAGAAATTGTAATATTATTTGATAAACCAAAATTATTGACAATTAATTCATAATCAGGCTTTCCAATATCCTGATGAATTAGAATATTTAAGGGCGCTTGAATGGTGGTATTAACATTAATAATACTTCTCCATATACTCCAAATTTGAGCTATATTTAGTTTTTCATCATCTGAGCTTACAAGCTTTCGAAGTATTTCTACCTCACGTGAAGGATGGTAAATGGGAAGGTTATTTTCTGATTTAATTTTTGCTATCTTTTGTGCAATTTCAGCCCTATCATTCAGTAACCTTTTCAGGTCTTCATCAATTAAATCTAGTTTTTGACGAAATGAATCGAGTCCAAGATTTTCTAAATTTTTTTCTACCATTGTATTACAAGTTATAATTACTTCATATTATTTAGAGAAAATTGATAAGTATTACTTACTTTATAAATTATAAAGTTAATAAATAATAGACAATATTTTCATTTAGAGATATGTAATTGGTCTTGTTATTAGAGAAATATTAAAATTTTATGACTTAAAATATAAATAGGAGCATAAATTTCAAGCATGAATAAAACCATTAATATTAGCAATCCAAAATTAAAATTTTCTTCGGGTAAATCAATTTCACCTCTTGAAATTGCTTATGAAACATACGGCGTATTAAATAAGGAAAAAACAAATGCTATCCTTGTCTGTCATGCACTTACTGGTGATCAGTATGTTTGTGGTAAAAATCCAATAACAAAAAAACCAGGTTGGTGGGATATTCTTGTCGGAAAAAATAAACCAATAGATACAAATAAATATTTTATAATTTGTTCAAATGTTCTAGGTGGTTGTATGGGTACTACGGGTCCTAAATCAATTGACAATTCTACTAAAAGTACTTATGGACTCCATTTTCCTGTCATCACCATCAGTGATATGGTTAAGGTGCAAATGCTCCTGCTTGATCAACTTGGAATTGAAAAAGTTCTATCAGTTATCGGTGGATCTATGGGAGGTATGCAAGTGCTATCTTGGATGTCAGAATTTCCTCAAAGAATTAAATCTGCAATTCCAATTGCTTCAGCAGCTTATCATACTTCACAAAACATTGCATTCCATGAAGTTGGAAGGCAAGCAATTATGGCTGATCCAAACTGGCATGAAGGAAAATATTTTGAACATAATATTGTTCCAGAAAAAGGGTTATCAGTTGCAAGAATGACAGCTCATATTACATATTTATCAGAGGTTGCTCTTCAGAACAAATTTGGGAGGAATCTTCAGGATAGATCAAAAAAAACTTTTAGTTTTGATGCTGATTTTCAAGTGGAAAGCTACTTGAGATATCAAGGTGTAAATTTTGTAAAGAGATTCGATGCAAATTCTTACCTCTTTCTAACCAGAGCAATGGATTATTTCGATCTAATATCAGAAAATGATGGCATGCTAGCAAATGCATTTAATAATCTACATGCATCAATATGCGTCATCTCATTCACTGGTGATTGGTTATTTCCATCAAGTGAGAGTAAAAAAATTGTTCATGCTCTAAATGCTAATGGAGTCGACGTAAGCTTTATTGATATAGAATCAAATAAAGGTCATGATGCATTTCTAATGGATGAACCTCAAATGTTTGAGACAATTAGGGGCTTCTTGGAGGCGCAGTACAATAAATAAAATGAATAATAGATCAGATTTTATAGTTATAAGCGACATGGTTGCACCTAATTCAAGAATATTGGATGTCGGTTGTGACGATGGATCACTTATGCAAATGTTGCAAGAGAGTAAAACTGTCAATGCAAGAGGAATTGAGTTATTCCCAGATCGTGTCAATCTGTGCTTGGCAAAAGGGCTATCAGTAGTGCAAGGCGATGCAAACAAAGATCTAGCAATGTATCCTAAAAATAGTTTCGATTATGTAATACTCAGTAAAACTCTGCAATCAATGTTACAGCCAAAAGAAACACTAGAAGGACTATTAAGAGTTGGAAAGAGGGCAATTGTATCAATCCCTAACTTTGGTCACTGGAAAGTACGTTTATATCTTGCTATTCATGGTCAGATGCCAGTTACACCCTCCCTTCCAGCAACATGGTTTAATACTGAAAATATTCATTTATGCACAATTAATGATTTCTTAGAACTTTGTAAAAATATGGATATTAACATTATCAAATCAGTTGCTCTTGATAAGAATGGTAAGGTGTTAAACTTTGCAAACAGGTTAAGGTCTGTTAATCTAATAGGAGAACAAGCTATATTTTTATTGGAAAAGAATAATCATGGGTAAATTTAATATTAACCACTTTATATGCAGGAGCGATAATTATGGTGTAATTATCTCCGATAAAAATAGCGGGCTAACTGCATCTATAGATGCCCCAGATGCAGAAATTATTGATCAAGAATTAAAAAGAAATGACCTAAAACTGACACATCTTTTCATTACACACAAGCATCTAGATCATATTGAAGGGATTGAATATTTAAAGGATAAGTATGGCTGCACTGTAATAGGTCCAGAAAAAGAAAAAGATGAGATCCCATTATTAGATATTACTGTAATTGATGAGGAATACATTGATTTTTCAGGAAGTCCTATAAAAATCATTGCAACGCCGGGACATACACTTGGACATATTATCTACCACTTTGAGCAGGATAATCTTCTTTTTGCTGGCGATACCCTATTTCTAATGGGTTGCGGTAGAGTATTCGAAGGAACCCACCGGCAAATGTTTGAGTCATTAGAAAAAATTAAAAAATTATCACCTGATACAACAATTTATTGTGGTCATGAATATTCACTTGCAAATGCAAAGTTTGTTGCGTCAATTTTGCCAGATAACAACAATATAAAGAAAAGACTGCATGAGATAGAGTTATTGAGAAATAAAAACAAACATACACTTCCAACATTGCTCAATGATGAGCTCAAGACAAATCTTTTTTTGATGAGCGATAATCCATCATTGAAAAAAAAATTAGATATGAGTGATGCAACGGAGGAAGAGATTTTCTCAGAATTAAGAACGAAAAAAGATAACTTTTAAATTTCCCTCTCAACACAAAGTGCTACACCCATTCCACCACCCACACAAAGTGATGCCAATCCTTTTGATACATTTCTTTTCAACATTTCATGAATCAATGTAACGAGTATTCGAGCGCCAGAAGCTCCTACCGGATGGCCTAACGCTATAGCACCACCATTAACATTTAATCTCTCAGATGGTATACCAAGATCATGAGAACAAGCACATGCTTGAGCTGCAAAAGCTTCATTTAATTCAAAGAGATCAATATCCCCTATTGACCACCCAGTATTCTTTAAGGCATTCTTGACTGCAGGAATTGGTCCAATACCCATAATTGATGGATTAACTCCCGCTTGTCCCCACCCAACAATCTTCACAAGCGGACTCAAATCCATGCTTCTTGCTCTTTTGTATGACATTAATAGAAGCCCTGCAGCTCCATCATTAATACCTGACGCATTAGCAGCGGTAACAGTACCATCTTCTTTTTTAAATATTGGACGTAAAGCTTCAATATCTTCAATTTTAATATTCTTCCTGATATATTGGTCATTTAAAACAATTTCATCGGCTTTTTTGTTTTTAATAATAACTGGGCAAATTTCTTCAACAAATCTTCCAGAGTCCTGAGCTTTGGATGCTTTTAATTGTGATTGATATGCAAAATCATCTTGGGTTTTTCTGTCAATTTTCCATTCTTGTGCAACATTTTCAGCAGTAATTCCCATGTGATAGTTATTAAAAAAATCAATGAGCGCATCATTAATCATTGAGTCACCAAGTGTCATATCTCCCATTTTTTGACCATTTCTGATGGTAGCAGTATGTGGTGCCATTGACATGTTTTCTTGTCCACCAGCAATCATAATCTTATCATTATCTTCATGAATCTGTTGGTGAGCTAATATTACGGCTCTCAATCCAGATGCGCAAAGCTGATTAATTAACCAAGATGGTTTTTCATATGGAATACCCGCATCAACAGCAGCTTGTCTTGCTGGATTTTGCCCCTGCCCTGCAGTTAATATTTGTCCTAGAATAATCTCATCGACATTTGAAGGATTCAGGTCTGATTTTTCAAGTAATGATTTTATTACTGCAGAGCCAAGTTTATAAGTTGGAGTATTGATAAAAACTCCATTAAAGCTCCCAATTGCTGTTCTCGAAGCAGCAACAATTACAGTATCGTCTTCTTTATACAAATTACTATCCTCTTTTTTTGATATTTAGATTATATTTTTATTCTATCATTGCTGTCAAATCTGTCAGCCCTTATTGTCATGAATACTGCCAAAATACCTAATGGTATGCATATTATATTCATTACTTCCCAGCCAACAAAAGTAAGCATTACACCTGCAGATAAACTAGCAACTGCTTGCATTGTGAATACTATAATTTCATTGAAACCTTGTGCCTTAAACTTTTCTTCTTCTTCATATGCCAAAACCAGAAGACTAGTAGAGGTGATAAAAAGGAAATTCCAACCAATACCCAAACAAGTTAATGCAACTAAATAGTTAAAATATGAGTTTTCAAAGAAGCTCAGAAGGATAGTTATAGAGAAGAAAACTATTCCTGAGTATATCATTCGGCTATGACCATATTTTTTTATTAATCTGCCAGTAAATAGCGATGGGAGAAACATTCCAAAGATATGCGATTGAATTACAAACTTTGTACTTGATAGAGAAAAACCATGTCCATGATGCATGCTTAGTGGCGTTGCAGTCATCAAAAAAGACATAATAGCATAAGACATGGCAGCAACTACAATTGCTTGACTAAACCTATGAGATTTTAAAAACTCTACATATGTTCTTCCCGATCTAGCTTTCTCTAAAACATTTGTTGTTTTTTCCTGTTTATAAAAAAGCAGAAAAATTATTGGAATAGATGTTAAAATTGCAAGTGCCAAATAAGAACCTACGAATGTATGCTCAGGTATTAAATTTTGACCATATACCGCTATGTTAGGACCAAGAACAGCTGAAACAATTCCCGCTAGCATTATTGCTGATATGGCCCTTGGAGCCATGTCTTTTTCAACTGTTTCTGCTGCAGCGAACCTATATTGATGAGTAAAAGAAAGACCATTACCAATCATGAAACATGCTAAGCAATAGATAACAAATTCACTTATGTAAATTGCGTATGCCGCAAGTAATGCAGATATAGTTGTATATAATGAAGCAATGATAAAACCTTTTTGCCTACCTATTTTACTCATTATCTTCGAGGCTAACATAGTGGCACTTGCAAGACCAATAACCATCATTGCTGTTGGCAAAGTGGATAATGATAATACAGGTGTTAGAGTAGAACCAATAATTCCACTTAAAAATATTGTGACAGGAGCTGCAGTAAATCCAAAGATCTGCGCAATAATTATTAGTATCAGATTTTTATTATACATGTTATTTAGATTTTTATTTGGAAAGTTTAATTAAAGAGGGAGGATGCGCAAGAAATAATACTCTCTGCAACGATATCATTTTCAAGTAAAGCTCCAATTGCAGCATTTTCATTTCCAGAGTTTTTCATTACTTCAATACCTACGCTCATCAGATCTTCAATATTTAGATTTTTTGAAATTTTATTAACAAAACATCCGCAATATTCATATTGTCCACCAACACTTGCTAGGTCTCCTAAATCTTCATTAACACATCCTAAAAAGACTTCGTTGAGTATTGATTTATTATTTATTTCGGAACTAACATCAGAAATTGAAACAAAATTTAGGATTAATATTAAAACAAAAAGTAAACGCATTTTCATTTTCTTATAATAACTTATTAAAGAACTAAAACCATTTATTTTTTTTAAAAATAAAAATTTGTATCATAACAATTACGAACAGTATTATGCAAAAGAAACCAAAAGCATAAGTGTTATCTACTCCCGGAATTCCTCCAATATTTACGCCCAAAAGCCCAGTTAAAAAACCAAGAGGTAAAAATATTGCAGCAATGACTGATAATAAATACATATTCCTATTCAATTTATCAGATAATATATTTGATAATTCGTCCTTTATAATCTGCGCCCTTTCTCTAATAGCATCAAGGTCTTCTATGAATCTCGTAACATGGTTTATAGACTCTGATATACTTTTTATGTTAGAGCTATCAAACCATGATAAATTACTATTTCGTAAATTTATAAGTGCATCTCTTTGTGGAGCCATATAACGTCTAAAAATTATCGCCTTTCTCCTAATATCTACAATCTCTTCTCTGTGTTTGTTACTTGGGTTACTTATTATATTTTCTTCAATATTATCAATTCTCTCATCAAGTGTTGCTAGTACTGGTTCCATTCTTTTAAATAATCTATCAACTAACATACAAACAAACTCGGCTGTTGTGGTTGGGCCATTCCCATCAGAAAAGCTTTTTTCTATATCCAGAATTGCCTTCAATTTTCTTTTTCTAAGTGAGATAATACCACTTTGATTAATCCAGAGCCGAATAGAAACCATATCTTCAGGCTGTGAATCTTCATTGAAATTAGCACCTCTCAGTATAATGAGGACTCCTCCATGGGTCTCTGTTATTCGTGGTCTGGTTTCATCCTCAAGAAGAGCTTGTAATATATATGAATCAAGGTTTGAAAATTCATTTTCCAACCACAATTTTGTTTCAGGATGATTAGCATCAAGATGAACCCAAGCAGCTTTAATTGAGTTTATTGATTTTGAAATATCATTTTGTGCTATTGCTTTAGCAGATCCAGTTCCATCAAATTCATAAGCCATTAAAATATGAGAACTCATTTATAACCTCTTTAAAATATCTATCAGTTGGCGGAGAGAGAGGGATTCGAACCCTCGATAGTATTGCTACTATACACGCGTTCCAGGCGTGCGCCTTCAACCACTCGGCCACCTCTCCATATTATTAATCCCTAATAATCTTTCTACACGAATTTGGTAATTCAGACAACAACATCCATTTTTTTATCTTAGTGGAGTTAGATTCGAAGAGTTTATCCTTTTTCAACCATGATTGTAGTTCACTAGCACAACCATCATCTTGGGTTACGGGGGCTTGATTAATGCAATTCTGTGATCCTACCGGGCAGGTCAGCCTTACATGGAAATGATTATAATGCCCACCCCATGGTCTAATTTTACTTAGCCAATCTACATCATTAATATCAGCAGCCTTTTTGCATAGTTTTTTTTTGATTAGAGGATTCACAAAAACTCTTGCAACTCTATCATTTTCAGAAGTAATTTTTAGTAATTCGTAATGATAATCTGTCCACAATTCATAATTAATTTCTCTTTGATTTGGAGATAGAAGTGATTTGGGCTTGTACGTTTCAAGTTTAAACCTATCCAATTGATATTCTGGTTTTCTCTCATAAAATATATCTACATCTAACCCATTTTGATGACTTTTATGACCATAAGGCATTGGACCGCCTCTAGGCATTGAGAGATCTCCAATGAGCAATCCAGTACCAAATTCATTGAAAATTTTCTCTGAGGTAATCTCTATAAATTCAATTAAATCAGGATGCCCCCAAAACCTATTTCTAGATGGTTTGAGCGCATCATAATGCTTGGCGTGACTTGGTAAATACACGCCCCCCGCCAAACAACCTTTTGAATATGATCCAATACTTTCAGAGCTTAAATTAGACTCTGTTCTAATTTTATAGAAGATTTCACTAGCATATTCATTTGCAAACATTTTTACAGGAAATTGAGTTGATAAAACTAGACAAATAATGATAATTTTCAAGAGGAACTTCATTAAATTACTCCTATTATTACTATTAATAATCGGCTTTAAGGGCAGCTATGAATGCCTCTTGAGGAATTTCCACCTTTCCATATTTTCTCATTTTTTTCTTACCCTTTTTTTGCTTTTCAAGTAATTTTCT
>JADHLM010000049.1 GCA_016780665.1 Hyphomicrobiales bacterium
TGCCTCATTAACAAGAAAAATGGTTATAAATAATAAAAAAATATACCGCATATTATTCCTTATCCAAACATGGTGCTCAACATGGGGCACAGGCATTCTCACTTTGACCCGGTGATGCGAGTGCGAGAACAGGACTTGTAAGATGATCGTACATTACCATTATAAATCCGATGATTATAAGTACTGCATATATTCTTTTAACATTCATTATTTATAACCTACTTTATTTCTATAAATAATACCAAAGTATGTACCAATAAATGCCATTACAAACCAAATCCATCCATGCAAACTTCCAGAGGCAGTTCCACCAAGAAATGCACCAATATTACAGCCGAAGCTCAACCTAGCCCCCACACCCATAAGTATACCACCAATTCCTGCTGAAATTAACTCAGCTTTTGGAGGCCAATTACTTTTTGAAAACAACCCTGTAATTGAAGCCAATAAACCAGCACCAATAATCATTCCAATATTCATCATACTGCTAACATCTGAGAGAACAGAGTGTTCCAATGATCTCTTTGGTCCCGCCCAGTTCCAGAATGTAAAATTTTCTACAGGAATACCCAAAGCAGAAAATATTTTAGCACCCCAAAGTGTAAAGCCATAAGTTACACCCCACGGAGAACCAGAGAAGAAAAGAACCATAATACATAATATTGCTATAATAATGGTACCAATCAGGAATTTCTTGTTTAACTTTATTTTTTTCTTTCGAGCAAAAAATTGAAAAATTAGAAACATGAAAGCAAGAAGTGAAACATTAATCAATGTCTTTACAAAGAGAGGAAAATCATTGCCTATAACAATCTGCCCTAGAGACATAACATCAATTACAAATGGCAATATATAGGTACCTAATACCGAACCTATAATAAAAAAAGGTAATGCAATAATCATCCTTCCCGAACCAGCACCAAATGTAAATAATACTCCAGAACCACATCCATTGGCGAGCTGCATACCAAAACCAAACATAAGCGCCCCAATAACCAATGATAAGTTAACGGGGGCAATACTGCCTATAATCCCAGAATTTAAGCCTATCAGTGGAATAAAGAAGAGAGAGCAAATTGTAGCAAGCAGAAAATGATAGGAAATCATTGATGGATTTTTATCTACAATAAGATTTCTCCATCCTGATGCAAATCCATATTGGAAGAATAAGAAGGTGATTCCAAGGATAATGCCAAGTGAAAGTAGTACTATACCCTTCAACCCAGAATCAAAAAATGTTAGCAGGCCTGTACTTAGACCTGCTAACAATAAAAAAGAGAATATTCCAATATTTTGAATTCTGATCATATCAATTTTATATCATAAAATTATTCAGAATATATAAAAAATTAGCCTATTATACCCTTTAGCTTATCAAGATTTGATCTACCAGAAGTCTCAACTGGTCTGATAGGATCTTGTGTCCATTCCACCATTGAACCATCGTATAGTCTAACATTTTTATTACCTAGAACTTCCGATAAAACAAACCAGTTGTTTGCAGCCCAGTGCCCTGTATTACAATAACTGATAACATCTTCATTTAGATAATCAGCAAAAACTTCTTTGAGTTCTGAGTCAGATTTTAGAATATTTTGTGCAACGTTATAGGCATTTTCTTGAAATAGCATTACAGATTCCGGTAATCTGCCTGCAATACGAGCTTTCGGATGTTGTGCTTCAGCATAAAATTGATCAGCTGGTCGACCATCAAGTAATATGATATCCCCCTTATTACCAACAACCTTTGCAACATCATCTGTGCTGATGTAAAGTTCTGGAACAAATTTTGCTGTAAAATTACCAGCAGATCTTTTAACGAAATCACCAGTCTCAATTTCATTTGGGTATACATTCTTCCAGGCATTTAAACCGCCATTTAGCACAGAAACATTATCATGCCCAAAAACTTTAAAGGTCCAATAACTACGTGCTGCACTTCCAAAATCACTTGATGAAACACCAGCTGGAATAATTACAACGTGTGTATCATCATTTACTCCAAGACTTCTCGCTAAAATTTGAAACTGTTCTTCTGTTGGGACGAGTCCAACTGTATTATCTACATTTACTCTCCATCCATCTTTACCATAATCTGAATGAATTGATGTAGGTATATGACCATCAAGATACGTTTCGTAACTGCCGCCGCCAATACTGTTTCTAATATCTATCAGAAGGATGTTACTATTTGTTTCCCCTGATTCAATTTTTCCTTTTAACCATTCAACATCAACTAAAGGTGAAGCAATTAAATTAGAAGAGAAAAAGACTACTGTAAAAAATGCAAAAAAACTATTTAAATATTTCATATTGATACTCCAAAAATAAATTATATGATCAGAATATATGGGCAAATCAGATACAATCAATATGCTTATTTACAAATAAAAACAAAAAACTCACACTTCTATATTTTGGAGCATTCAATTCTATTGGGGTTAAATTTTTTAGGAAATTTCCGTCTTAAAAATCGTTAGAAAATGGGAATAAATCAAACGCCCATTTTAAACTTTTAATTAAATCTTACCCAATTACCAGATTGAAGATATGTATTGGGCTTCCATGAATTCAAGCATTCCTTCATGCCCACCTTCTCTTCCAAGCCCAGATTGTTTTGTACCACCAAATGGAGCAGCCGGATCAGACACTAAACCTCGGTTTAAACCAACCATTCCATAATCTAGTCTTTCACAGACCTGCATGCCTTTTTTCATATCCTCTGTGAAGACATATGCGACAAGACCGTATTCGGTATCGTTAGCTCTTTTGATCACTTCCTCTGTGTCATTAAATGTTTGTATTGCTGCCACAGGCCCGAATATTTCATCATTCAAACACTCAGATTTATCAGATACATTAAACAAGACTGTCGGAGGATAATAATACCCCGGACCGTCTATGTTTTGACCACCAACACAAAGCTCAGCGCCTTTTGATAAAGCGTCCTCAACAAAGAAAGCAACTTTATCACGTGTTTCTTTGTTGACTAATGGGCCAACATCAACAGATTTATCTAAACCATTGCCAACTTTTAAGGATCCCATTCTTTCAGAGAATTTAACTTTGAATTCTTCTGCAATGTTTTCATGGACATAAATTCTATTAGCAGCTGTACATGCCTCACCAAGGTTTCTCATCTTAGCAACCATTGCTCCTTCGACAGCTGTATTCATATCAGCGTCATCGAAGACAATTAGCGGTGCATTACCACCAAGTTCCATTGATGTCTTTAATACTTGATCACTAGCACCTTTTAATAACTTTCTTCCCACCTCTGTTGAACCAGTAAATGATACAAGCCTTACTCTTTTATCATGCAGCAAATGATCAACCAATTTAGATGTATTTCGTGATGGAAGAACAGAGACAAGACCATTTGGAACGCCTGCTTCTTCGAGTAATGGCATAAGTTCGAGCATGGTTAACGGTGTTTCTGATGCTGGTTTGATGATTACAGGACAACCAGCAGCAATTGCTGGTGCAATTTTTCTTGTACCCATCGCTGCTGGATAATTCCAAGGTGTTACAAGGATAGAAATTCCAATTGGTTTATATTGTACGACGATACGTGCCCCTGAGGCAGGTGCATTAGATATTTGACCTATACCTCTAACGGCTTCTTCAGAATACCAACGAAAAAACTCAGCAGAATATAGTGCTTCACCTTTTGCATCACCATATGCTTTACCGTTTTCTAGCGTGATGATTTTTGCAAAATCCTCAATTCTATCCATAAATAATTCATATGCTTTACGAAGTACTACTGACTTGTCTCTCGGTGAAACCTTTGACCAACTTTCAAATGCAACTTCTGCGGCATCTATAGCTTTTTTTGCGTCTTCTATTTCAGCTGATGAAACTGATGTTATCACTTCTTCTGTTGCTGGATTAATGACGTCGAATGTCTCTTTATTTGCTCCATCAAGCCATTCACCGTTGATGTATAATTTATTCTTATATTCCATAACTTTCACCTTGTAATAATAAATAAAGCATCTACATAATATATAGTAGTTTTTAAAATAAAAAACTATAGTTTTGCAAATTATCATTCAAATTAGTAATCTATAAAAATAACTTTAAATAAATGAAAAATATCATTGAGATAAAAAATTTATCTAAAAAATTTGTAGATGGCACAGAAGCACTTTCTAGTGTTAATCTGGATATTCATGATGGTGAAATTATTGCACTACTTGGCCCGAATGGTGCAGGAAAAACAACACTTATATCTGCAGTGTGCGGAATAACCAATATGTCATCAGGTTCTGTTCAAGTTGCTGGATTTGACGTAAAAAAAGACTACCGTAAAACACGCTCCATTATCGGATTGGTTCCGCAAGAAATTGCACTGCAACCATTTGAAAAAGTAATTGATGTTGTTCGTTATTCAAGAAACCTATTTGGATTCAAAAATGATGACAAATATATAGAAGATATTCTCAAGAGGCTTTTATTATGGGAAAAGAAAGACAAAAGAATTGTTGAGCTATCGGGTGGTATGAAAAGACGTGTTATTATTGCAAAAGCTCTCAGCCACAACCCTAAGATACTATTTTTAGATGAACCAACTGCGGGGGTAGATGTTGATCTGCGTATTGATATGTGGCAACTCATCAAAGAAATAAGGGCGAAGGGTACAACTATTATACTAACTACGCATTATATCGAAGAAGCACAAGAGATCGCTGATCGTATTTCTATCATAAATAAGGGTAAAATACTTCTTACCGAAAAGAAAACCGAACTTATTGAAAAAATGGGACAGAAAGTAATATCAATAGTACTGAGTGAAGCAATAAATCATACAAAATACTCTGATGAGTTTGATATAATTAATGACGCTGAATCAAATCAACATATAATTCATTACAATTACTTAAAGAGTGATAAGAACTTTGATAGGTTTATAACAACACTTAAAAATGATGGGCATGTTATTAACAATATTGAGACTAAAGAAAAATCGTTAGAAGAAATTTTCTTAGATATAGTGAGTAAATAATTATGAATATTCAAGCAATAAAAGCTATCTATATATTCGAAATGTCGAGAACAATACGTACACTTGTCCAAAGCATTGCATCACCCGTAATCTCAACTGTATTATATTTTATCGTATTTGGTTCGGCTATAGGCAGCAGAATGGAAAACATTAGTGACGTTAGCTATGGTAGTTTTATTGTTCCAGGCTTAATATTACTTACTGTGTCATTACAGAGCCTATCAAATGCATCTTTTTCAATATATTTTCCTAGATTTATTGGGACAATTAACGAATTACTATCCGCTCCCGTATCTTACACGGAAATTGTAATTGGGTATATTTCTGCGGCAGTAACAAAGTCGATGATAATTGGTTTAATTATACTTATAACTGCATCTTTTCTTGTAGATATTAGCATACAGCATCCAATATGGATGATTTGTATATTGTTTCTATCATGTGTTGCTTTCAGCTTGATGGGTTTCATAGTTGGAATATGGGCAAAAAACTTTGAGCAAATCACAATCATTCCTGATTTAATCATAACACCATTGGTTTTTTTAGGTGGAAGTTTCTATTCAATAACATTATTACCAGAATTTTGGCAAAAGGTTACTCTCTTCAATCCGATAGTTTACCTCATTTCAGGTTTCCGATGGGCATTCTTTGGAAACTCCGATGTATATATTGGGTATAGTATATTCGCCATAATAACTTTCACATTAATATGTTTGCTTATCATCTGGAGAATATTCTCGACTGGGTATAGAATTAAAAATTAGTTATAATAATTTTGTAATATTTATCCTAGAATTTATTAATAAGTTTTTTAAAGTAAATATTACTATGAATAATAATAAAAAAATAATCCTATCAATATACTTATTTTGTATGATTACATTTGTAGTCATTATCTTTGATGGTTTCTCACTGCAGGAAATTATTTCCCTTGAATTTTTATTAATCTTAAAAGAATCTTTCATAGAAATCTCACAAAACAACACCCTCATTACATCCCTTGCAATAATTATTTTAGCTCTGCTCTGGGCTTTCTTCCTAGGCTTTAACGCCCCAATTGGAATTTTTTCAGGTATGATATTAGGTTCGTATCTTGGAACGGTCATTTCGCTCATAGGTCTTACTGCTGGAGCGACCCTATTATATATCTCAGCACAATATTTATTTAAAAAAAATCTCAATAATTTATTTAAAAATAAATATTCAAATATAAGAGGAAAGTTTCATAATAACGAACTAATATTCTTTGTATTATATAGAATTTTTGTTGGCATACCATTTGGTATTTCAAACCTTGTTGCTGTTTTATTTAATGTTCAGACAAAAAATTTCATTATTGGTACAATAATTGGAATTTTCCCATCAATTTTTATATGGGCATCTATTGGATCAGGTTTTGACAATATCATTTCTAAAAATCAAGAAATACCTGGTATGAGTGAAATCATATCTTCACCCGAAATAAGGACACCAATCATTTATTTTATGATTTTTGTAGCTCTTGTTTTTTTAGGAAAAAAATTGGTCAATAGACAAAGCTGATCACCAGTTTCTTATTTTTCTATCTTGAATTTTTAGAAATTTATTATTTTGTCTTTGAAGGTAGGCATCAGGATTGTATATGTCTTCACCAATTTCGTATGTATATAATACAGAGTTAATACCTGGAAAATCATTAAACAACGCATAAGCAAGACCATTGATAACATATGGCAATGATTTTATCTTACCATCACTATCTGCTTTGCCTTGATATATTTTTTGATTTGTATCTATGGAATAAATATCCATATATAGATGGCGACTATAAAAACTATCCTTGAATGTTCGATGCCCGACTAAGATACGTCCACTTGGTGCTTTTGTCTGAATTTTAAATTCAAAATTATTTTTCTTTGTCTCGAATATAGTTTTTTCTTTAGGTTTTATATATCTATATACTGGATAATTACTATAACTTTCCTGATAATCAATTCCATAATCAATTTCGACTAGATAATCTGCATCCTCATATTGGTTAGTAATTGAAAAATTAAGGTTTTGAAAGTTTTGTTCTATAATTTCTTTATAGGTTTTGAATTCCAAATCATCATTTAATTCAATATCTTTATGTGAGACATACACTGATATATCGTCAATCTTTTCGTAATTAAAATCATGAAATGCTTCGACCATGACTTTTAATTTTGGTTCATTATTATATAGAGTCATGGCCGAAGAGTCTTGGGGAGAAATACCAAGAATAAATACAAAAACCACAAATAAAATTGTAAGCGTTTTCATATTTAAATATTAAGACAGAATTATGTCCAATTTATGTCAAAATTATAAATTATTACTGAGTTATTATTTAACTGATGTACTTATAAAAAAACACACGGTTTCAAATTCTTATTTGATAAAAAAAACCAGCCAAGGTCATTGGCTGGTTTAAAAAATAAAGATAATAATAATTATTTTTGTGTAATAGTAACACCATCATCATCGATGCCGTCAGATATATCAGATGATAAGATAGTTAAACTACCATTACCATCATCATCTTGAACAACTTCAAGACCTGTATCATCACTATCATCATTTGCAGTTGTCATTACGTCAACCACAGTTACAGCAACATTGCCTTCATCTTCTTCTTCAAAGACAAACCCTTTACCACCATTTTCGTAGGCCCTACTGTCTAGAACATAGGCGTTGACGTCTCCATCATCTGATTCACTGTGCTTATATCCATCATCAGAATTATTCATTGAATTTGAATTCACAATAATCATATTGATTGAGCCAGCGCCTTCTTCATCAAAGTCAAGACCCTCGTCAAAGT
>JADHLM010000050.1 GCA_016780665.1 Hyphomicrobiales bacterium
GTAATCATTGAGTCTGGTAGTGGTAACAAATCAAACTATTCAGATAAACAATATGAAGAAGTTGGTGCAAAAATAATCCGAACGATCAATGAAACTGTATTAAATTCAGATATTTTAATAACGGTTAAAAGGCCTAATGAGAAAATACTTCAAAAACTAAACAAAAGTGCCATCATTATTGGACAAATGGATCCCTACGTTTCTAAAGATCTTGATGGTTTCGTAAAATATGGACATCAATTTTTCTCAATGGAATTAATGCCAAGAATCACTCGTGCTCAGTCAATGGATGTATTGTCATCTCAGTCAAATTTAGCTGGCTATAAAGCTGTTATTGATGCTACATCAGAATATAAAAAAGCAATCCCTATGATGATGACTGCAGCCGGTACTATTGCTCCTGCGAAGATTTTTATTATGGGTGTTGGTGTTGCAGGACTTCAAGCAATAGCTACCGCTCGTAGATTAGGCGGTATAGTTACTGCGACTGATGTTAGACCAGCAACAAAAGAACAAGTAGAATCACTTGGTGCTAAATTTATTGCAGTGGAAGATGATGAGTTTAAAGCTGCTGAAACATCTGCTGGTTATGCAAAAGAAATGTCAAAAGAATATCAAGAGAAACAAAGTCAGCTAATTGCTGAGCATATTAAAAATCAAGACATAGTTATAACAACTGCACTTATACCTGGTCGTAAAGCTCCAATACTTGTTACAAAAAAAATGCTAGAAACTATGAAACAAGGATCAGTTATTGCTGATCTTGCAACTGAAAGAGGTGGTAATGTTGAACTATCTCAGCCAGGTAAGAAAACAATAAATAGTGGTATAACAATTTTAGGGTATGAAAATTTTGCACGTCTATTACCTACAGATGCGTCAAATTTATATGCACAAAATATATTAAAATTCTTGGATGAGATTGTTGATTATGAGAATCTGCAGCTTTCTATAAATTATGATGATGAAATAATTAAGGGAATTCTTATTGCAAGAAATGGTCAATTAGTTCATCCCATGTACCAATAAAGGAGATAATAATGGCTACTAAACAAAATATAGTTGGTGATACTATAGATATAGCCCAAACAGTAGGGTTAATGGGTGCTGTAGACCCGTTAATGTATAAATTTGCTATTTTCATTTTGGCAATTTTTATTGGTTATTATGTAATTTGGAGTGTTACACCTGCTTTACATACGCCACTTATGTCAGTAACAAATGCAATATCTTCAGTAATTATTGTTGGAGCACTTATAGCAATAGGGACAGAATTTATAGATGGTCAGACAAATCCATCCGACTTTTTTATAGCAAAAGGTCTGGGATTTTTTGCAGTAATTTTAGCCTCCATAAATATCTTTGGTGGTTTTTATGTAACATATAGGATGTTATCAATGTACAAAAAGAAGGTAAAATAAGTGTCTGCTAATCTAATTTCATTTTTGTATCTTATTTCTGGGATCTTTTTTATTCTAGCACTAAGGGGACTATCAAATCCTGAATCTGCTAGAAGGGGTAATTATTTTGGGATTATCGGTATGATAATTGCATCTGTTACAACTATTCTTATTACACCACCATCATCAACTTTAGACATCATATTATTAACAGGTGGTATAACCATTGGTGGCTCTATCGGATTAATTATTGCAAAAAAAATTGCAATGACTGCTATGCCACAACTTGTTGCTGCATTTCACTCTCTTGTGGGGTTAGCCGCAGTTCTTGTAGCATCCGCTGCTTTGTACGTGCCTTCATCGATGGGGATAGGATCTGTTGGAAATATCCATTTAGCAAGTCTCATAGAAATGGGTCTTGGTGTAATTATAGGTGCTATTACATTTTCAGGATCAATAATTGCTTTCCTAAAATTACAAGGTTTAATGTCAGGATCCCCTATAGTTTTTCCCAAACAACACTTGTTAAATTTACTTATAGCGATAGCTATTCTATCTCTCCTTGCTGTTTTCACTATAACTGAGTCACATACGATCTATTGGACAATTGTTATTTTGTCACTTTTAATTGGTTTCTTAATTATTATTCCAATCGGTGGCGCAGATATGCCAGTAGTGGTGTCAATGCTTAACTCTTACTCTGGTTGGGCTGCTGCAGGCATAGGATTTACTCTTGGGAATATCGCTTTGATAATTACAGGTGCTTTGGTAGGTTCATCAGGTGCCATTCTCTCATACATAATGTGTAAAGGTATGAATCGATCATTTTTCAATGTTATCTTAGGTGGTTTTGGAGGAGAATCAAACGCAGCAAGTGGTGCTGCTGTTGAAAACCGTCCTGTAAAACAAGGTTCAGCTGATGACGCGGCATTCATCATGAAAAATGCTGGTTCAGTAATAATCGTTCCGGGTTATGGTATGGCTGTTGCGCAAGCGCAGCATGCCTTAAGAGAGATGGTTGATATCTTAAAAGAGTCAGGTGTTAAGGTATCTTATGCAATCCATCCCGTGGCTGGTAGAATGCCAGGTCATATGAATGTTCTACTTGCTGAAGCACAAGTTCCTTATGATGAAGTTTTTGAACTTGAGGATATTAACTCACAATTTAGTCAGACTGATGTAACATTTGTTATTGGGGCGAACGATGTTACAAATCCTGCAGCCAAAACTGACAAAGACAGCCCTATTTACGGTATGCCAATACTAGACGTTGAAAGATCTGGAACTATATTGTTTCTTAAACGTTCGCTTGCATCCGGTTATGCTGGTGTTGAAAATGAACTCTTTTTTAGAGATAATACGATGATGCTCTTTGGAGATGCTAAAAAGATGGTAGAAGATATAGTTAAAGCGTTTTAAGTCTTCTTGTAACTATCAATTCTTTTTTTGCTTTTGTGTTGTTCTTTTCCGTTCCAAGAATAAACTCGTAGTCAGTTATCGCACTATCAATATTTCCTAAACTTCTATAAATATCTGCCCTAATGAATAGTGCATCAATTAGGTGGGGTTTGTTATCTAAGACTTGATTTAAATCATCGAGTGCACTTTCAATTCTTCCAACTTCATAATAGGACAGCGCTCTGTAATAAAGGGAAGAAATATTTTTTGGTCTACGTGATATAGAATAATCGAAATCCTGAATTGCTTCGGTGTGCATTTTATACTTTTGATGTAACTTACCTCTCATTTCATAAGCATAAAAATTTCTATTATTATATTTAATTGCTTCATTTAACTCAAAAATTGCTAATTTAACATCACCAATATAATTATAATATTTTGCCATATTATAATGTGCTTTTGAAAATGATGGGTTTAACTGCAAAGCGCTATTAAAGTCAGATATGGCAGTATCAAAATCTCCTAATAAATAATATATCTCACCTCGTAAGTTTAGTGCGAGATATGAGTCAGGATTTTCCTCTATTGCTATATCTAAATTATATATTGCTTCTTGATAATCTTGATTTTTTACAAGTTCAGTTGCAAGTGTTAGATATATATCAATAGAATTTCTATTTTCATGCAATGCAGATCTTATAGATAATATATTATTATCACTCGTTTCTTTTTTTGATATTGTAGCAGTAGGTTGTGTGTTAGCAACTAATATAGCATCAGAACTTACACATCCAGACAGCAATACCATAATCAGGAAAATAGAGAAGATAATTTTTTTGTTAAAGTATACAGATTTTTTAATCGGTTCCATATGGTACCTGTTATTTAATCTGTATATTCTATTATGGGTCTATTAATATCTACTTAAAATATACTAGAACCGTCACGTTGTAACTTTTTTCTAGCTAATTTTCTTCCACGTCTAATGGCCTCAGCCTTTTCACGAGCCTTTTTTACAGATGGTTTTTCATAATGATTTCGGAGTTTCATTTCTCTGAAAATACCTTCACGTTGCATCTTTTTTTTAAGAGCTTTTAAGGCTTGATCAACGTTATTATCTCTTACACTTACTTGCAATTTAATCTCCAACTTATATAACTCAAGAGCATTTCATACTTATATTATCATTATAGATCTTTGTAAACACAAATACATATAATGATAGGTTATTTTTCAGTTTGTTCATCATTAATAAAGTTTACATGACCCATCTTTCTTCCTTTTTTAATTTTATCTTTTCCATAGATATATATTTTTTGTTTTTCATTACTATCATTTATATTCCATTCATTTACATCTTCACCAATTAGGTTCAACATCCGTGTTTTAAATAGAAGTTCAGGTTCAACAATTTTCATCCCACTAATTGCTCTTATATGCTGTTCGAATTGAGATATGTTAGATCCATCAAGTGTCCAATGACCTGAGTTGTGAACTCTAGGAGCTATCTCATTCACAAGTATTGCCTGGCTATCTTTTTCCATGAAGAATTCAATCGATAATATTCCAATGTATTTTAAATTTTCTAAAATATTGGCAGAGGTTTGGTATAACTCTATTTCTAATTCTTTTGAAATGTTTGCAGGTACATTAGTTTCATCTAATATATGGTTCTTATGAATATTTTCTGAGGGTGGAAAAGTGAATATTGAACCAAATTTATCCCTTGCTGTAATTGTAGAAATTTCTTTTGAAAAGTATACAAATTCTTCAATTATACATGGATATTGTCCCATAATATTAAACGCATCTAAGGCTTCTTGATAGGAATTAACTACTATTTGTCCTTTCCCATCGTAACCAAGCATTCGCGTTTTAAGGACGCTTTTTGTTGAAAAATCCCATGACTTAAGGTCTTTTTCTGACTCAATATTTTGAAATCGATTTGTTTTAATACCAGATTTTCTACAAAAATTTTTTTCTTTAATACGGTCCTGACTTATCTCAATTGCATTGATTGGTGGAAAGATCCTAATTTTATTCGAGATAAACTGAATAGTATCTATTGGAATATTTTCGAATTCAATTGTAGCAAAGTCTATTTTTTCTACGAATTCATCTAATTTATTTATATCATCATATTCTGCAATAATCTGATAATCTGAATACATGAATGCAGGAGAGTTTTCGTCTGGACTATAGATGCATGTCTTAAATCCGAGGGAAGCAGCTGCCTGTGATAGCATTTGACCCAATTGCCCACCTCCAAAAATACCAATTGTTTTGACCTTATTTGTCATTTAGGTGTTGTTTTTACAGATTTAGTCTGGTTTTCTCTGTATGAAGTCAGTGCTTGAGCAATTTTAGTATCATTTTGTGATAATATTGATAAAGCGAGTAATGCCGCATTAATTGAGCCAGATTTTCCAATTGCAAGTGTTCCGACAGGAATACCCTTTGGCATTTGGACTATAGATAGTAAACTATCTACACCATTCAAAAGATTGGATTCAATTGGCACTCCTAATACAGGAACTATGGTCAATGATGCTACCATCCCTGGCAAATGTGCTGATCCACCAGCACCAGCGATTATTACTGAGTATTTTTTTGACGAATCCTTGGCAAATTTATAAAGTCTATCGGGTGTTCTATGAGCAGAAATAATGAGCTTATCATATTCTATATTAAATTCATCGAGTATATTGGCTGCAAACTGCATGGTATCCCAATCAGATTGTGATCCCATAATTATTGCTATTTTTTTCATTTAAATACACTCCTAGTAAATAGTTTTAGTAAGTCCATCGTAAATTAACTTTATACTCACTAAAAATAACAGAATATAAATAATTTCATAGAATATTTTTGTAGGAAGTTTTTTAACAACCCAAATGCCAATGAAAGTAAAAACCAAGGAAATTGGGAATAAAATCGCTGATGTGGTTAATGTTGATTTATTCATTTGACCAAGCATCATGAATGGTACGACTTTAATTATGTTATTCATCCAAAAGAAAATCATGAATGTACCAGCATATTTTTTTTGGTCAAGTCTGAGAGGCAATAAATACATTTGGTAAGGTGGTGCTCCAGTTAGTGTAACGAAACTTGTAAAACCTGTTATACTTCCCCAAATTGTTCCCCGAATAATACTGTGATCTTTTGGTTTTGTCTCTTTTTTTGTTTTCCAATATGAGATTGTAAATGATATTGCAATAAAGCCGATTATAATTCTAACCCAATTGGGATTTATTTGTGCGACTAGTATTGCCCCAATCACAATCCCAATAACTGATGCTGGAATTGTAATAGCCAATGTCATCTTGTCAAAAGTTCTTCTGTAAGTCCATACTGCAACAAGATCCAATATTAGCAGAATGGGCATTAGTACTGCTGCTGCTTGTAATGGTGAGGCAACAATTGCCATGAGCGGCACAGCTAGCGCACCTATACCAGTCAAACCTCCTTTTGATAAACCAATCAACACCACTGATGGTATTGCCATAGCATAAAAAAGAGGATCAATTATCATTAAGATCTATGATTTTTGTAAAGATTAGATATCAATTGATTGGAGGGTCTTTACTTCTTTATCTTGCTCTCTTTGTAATCTTTTTGATGCTCTCAAAACTAGCTTATCAAGTTCAATTTGAGTGCATAATCCAAGCACAACAGGATCTTGTGGTTGGATACTGCCAATATTCCAATGAGTTCGACTTCTAATTGCATCAATTGTAGTTTTTGTAGTCCCAACTAGTTTGATAACTTCACTATCTTTTAATTCTGGATGGTTTCTGACTAGCCATGCAATTGCGGCAGGTCTATCTTGTCTTCTAGATAATGGTGTATATTTTTTTTGTTTTTTTGATTTTACTTCCGGTAAATCTACTGAGGTCTTATTTAAAACTAGTTTGTGAGTATTATTTGCTTCTGCAATCTCCAATTCCGCTCTAGATAATTCACCTGACATAATTGGGTCCATTCCTCTAATGCCTTGAGCCACATCACCGTCTGCTATTCCCTTAACTTCTAATGGATGTAGGTTACAAAATTCTGCAATTTGATCGAATGTAAGTGCTGTATTTTCAACTAACCAAACTGCTGTTGCTTTGGGCATTAAAGGTGTTTGAGCCATTTTTTGTCTCCGTAATATAGAAATTATTTAATTATTATACTAATATTACAAGTCTTTCTATACTTATATTTTATTTTATTATTGTGTTAGAATGATTTTACCAAAGTGCCTTCCACTTTTCATTAGACTATGTGCCGCATCAGCATCTCTTAAATCAAAAGTACTGTGAATAATAGGTCTTATTTTATCATTTTTTATTTTTGGTAAGATATATTTTTCAATATCAATGGAGATTGCAGTTTTATATGATAGATTTTTTGGTCTCAAAACAGAACCTGTATGAATAAGGCTTTTTCTCATTAATGGTGACAAATCAACATTCACATTGCTTCCTTTAATATATGCTATCTGGATTATTCTTGCATACATTGATGCAAGTTCATAATTTCTACTTGTATAATCACCCGCAACAATATCTAGTATTAAATTTACTTCGTTAAATTTTGAAGACTTAATTTCTTCAAGGAAATCATGGGTGTTATAATTAACAACAAAGTCAGCACCTAATTCATAGCATTTTGCTACTTTTTCTTTTTCGCTAGTTGTTGTAATTACATGTGCACCAAATTCTTTTGCAATCTGTATCGCAGTTGTACCTATACCACTGGAACCGCCATGTATTAAGATTGTTTCGTTCTCTACGAGATTACCAATTCGGAATACGTTGTTCCATACTGTGAAATATGTTTCAGGTATAGCTGCTGCCTCTACAAAGGTTAAGTTATCTGGCATAGGTAATGTTAAATACTGATTTGAGATACAGTATTCAGCATATCCACCGCCACCCAATAGTGCTATTA
>JADHLM010000051.1 GCA_016780665.1 Hyphomicrobiales bacterium
GGTTCAAAACTTGCGTATGAATGATTTTCAGTAATTTCTATTTTTTCTTTAATTCTAATTATTTTTTTTGGTTTATTTAGAATTTCTTTTTGGCTATTTATTGCATCAAGGAAAATTCTACTACTTCCATCTAGGATTGGAACCTCTGGTCCATCAATTTTTATTTCAAGGTTATCAATTCCAGCTCCATTCAAGGCAGCAAGCAGATGCTCAACAGTCAAAATCGAAGTGCCGAATGAATTTGATAATTCTGTACAATAATGTGTTGAAATAACATTTTGATATGATGCATTTATTATAGACTTATCCTCTGAGGCATCCAATCTCCTAAATATTATCCCAGTGTCTTCTTTTGCTGGTGTCAACGTCAAATTGCTGACTTCGTTAGTATGCACGCCTTTTCCAGAAAAGCTTATTTCATTTGAGATTGTTCTTTGCATAATAAAGCGAGTTATATTGAATATGATAGCTTTATAACAAATATATTCTGCACAATACAGAAAAAATATTTAGTTTGCTTGTCTTTTCAAGAATGATGGAATTTCAATATCATTCGCAATCTCATCTTCTGTTTTTTGGGACTCAAGCTTGTCATCAGGATTTACAGTTAAAAGATCATCTTGGAATTGTTTTTGATATTTATCTGTCTCTAATGATCCATTTATTGGATCTTCATTAAGTGCATTATCAATATCAGATTGAAAATCTTCAAATTTATCATCTGCATCTGTTGAAAATTCTTCATGCGATAGATTATCCATGAGATTATTATTATTTTTTTCTGTAGCTTCTCCTTCTAATAAAAATTTTGAATCAGCGCTCAATGACACCTCTGGATATTGTTCACTTGTATTATCAGTATAATCATCCAACGCTTTTTTCTTAAAACCAACGTTCACAATTTTACTAAAAAAACTATTTTTGGTTTTTTTTGAATCTTGTTCTAACAAACTCTCATTCATGGCAAAAGAAATATTATCATCTTTTATTGAAAAGAACTCATCAACCCTTGGCACATCATTTGAATCAGTAGTTTGTAAATTACTAACAACATCAAAGTCACCATAATTTTTTATCTGCGTTTGTTTCTGATTTGATTTTTCATTTTTATTAACTTTGAAAAAACTATGGTTTGAATCAATTTTTTTAATTAATACTTCAGAATCCTTTTTTACCTCTTCTTTATTATCATCCAGTGAATTATACATTTGCTCTGATGCACCTGACTCTGCTTCCTTCGAGTGTTCATGTAAATTATTTTGATTCTGATTTATTCTAGGTATCGAATAATTTCTATTATAGGTAAAACTTGTTGAGTCAATATTTTTAACATTACTTTGAATTCCTGTTGCAACAACTGATACTTTAACCGATCCCTCAAGATTTGAATCAAAAGTTGCACCGAGAATTATATTAGCATTATTATCAACTTCATTTCTGATCCTAGTTGCCACTTCATCAACTTCAAATAAAGTTAGATCCTCACCACCTGTAATTGATATGAGAAGACCTTGGGCTCCTTTCATTGACACATCATCTAATAATGGGTTAGATATTGCAGCTTCCGCAGCTTCGACTGCTCGTTTCTCACCGGTCGCCTCTCCTGTTCCCATCATAGCCTTACCCATTCCTTGCATAATTGATTTTACATCAGCAAAGTCAAGGTTGATCAATCCTTCTTTCACCATTAGATCAGTTATTCCTGAAACTCCAGATAGTAAAACTTGATCCGCCATTGCAAAAGCATCCGAGAACGTAGTTTTTTCATTTGCAATCCTAAATAAATTTTGATTAGGGATAACAATGAGTGTGTCTACGTACTTGCTTAACTCTTCGATGCCCTCATCTGCTATTTGCATTCTTCTGACACCTTCAAATTGAAATGGTTTTGTTACAACAGCGACTGTTAATATTCCCTGTTCCTTGCACAACTGAGCTATCACAGGAGCAGCCCCTGTTCCTGTTCCTCCTCCCATACCTGCAGTAATAAATACCATATGTGATCCCGCTGAATAATCTAAAATCTCGGCTTGCGCTTCTTGTGCAGCTCCTGCACCAATTTTTGGTTGGGATCCAGCTCCAAGACCTTCTGTGAGACTTGTACCCATTTGTATTCTTCTCTCAGCGCTGGACATTGCTAGGGCCTGCGCATCTGTATTAGCAACAACAAATTCAACTCCATCTAAACCTTCTTGAATCATATTATTTACTGCATTGCCGCCAGCACCACCCACCCCGAAAACAGTAATTCTGGGTTTTAATTCACTCATTGCATCTGGAATTTTTAAATTTATTGTCATGATGATCTTCCTGTGTTTAACATTAATATTGTCATTACTTTATATTTTTACTTAAAAACTATCTTTAAACCACCTAATCAATTTTAAAAAATAACTGTTGGTGTGATTATAGGATAATGCTCTAGTGGTTATTTTTTTGTTAACAAAAGTCTCATTCTGTGCATAAACCAACATTCCAATGGCACAGGAAAAAATTGGGCTTGCAAGGTCAAATGTACTTGATTTCAAATTCGGAAGTGCTCTTCTTGCGGGAGATTTGAATATCTTTTCGGCAAGGTCGTCAATCCCAATCAATTGACTAGTCCCTCCAGTCAAAACAATTCTTTTTTGTTTTGTGAGATACGGATTAATTTTCTCAATTTTTTCTTTCACCTTTTCAAACACATCTACCATGTAAAATCTTGATATATCAGCGATTGTTGCCTTTGAAATTTCCTTATATGCATTCTCATGATCAGAATAACCAATCTGTTTAACTGCAATTGTCTCACCGTTATCATATGAGTTCATTAGTACTCCACCATATAATATTTTTAATTTTTCAGCTTCTTTCTCTGATGTGCTTAATGTTCTAGCAATTTCTTTTGTAAGGTTATTACCTCCAATTGGAATTACTCCTGCAGATAAAAGAACATTATCAGAAAATATAGAATAGGATGTTGTTCCTGAGCCTATGTCAATCAATATGGAACCTATATCTGCCTCATCACTTGATAAGGTAGCAGCAGCGCTTGCAATGGGTGTAAAAAGGACTCTTTCAATTTTCAAATGTGCATTTTCAACAATATTATTTAGATTTTGTATTATCGATCTACTACAAACCAATTGATTAAAGTTGATCTTTAACAAATCTCCGTACATACCGATTGGATCTTCAATAAAATCTTGTCCATCTATTGAAAAACTAAGCGGAATGGTATCAAATATATACAAATTCCTATCGTTATTCTGTTCTTGAATAATATTATATGCTGTCGATAAATCTTTCTTACTTACCTGTACCTCCTTTATTGGAACAGAAATTTCATACAAATTTGATTCAACTTGGTGTGAGGTAATATTAACATCAATTTCATCAACGGTTACTGATGCTCTCTTTTCGGCATCCTCGATTGCTGATCTAATTGCTAGTTCTAATAATGTTGGATCAGTGACCATACCATTTTGAAAACCTTGTGATCTATGGTGACCATATCCTAATATTTCATGATTCAAAAAGTTATCTGGCGTAAGAGTATTTCTAGAAATCAAACATACGATTTTATCAGAACCAATATCTAAAATTGCATTAATTGGTTTAGGTTTCTTTGTGACAGAGAATTTCCCTGACATTCTATCAAACGTCATCAATTGCATTCTAAATATTCATATTGTATTAATGTTATCTCTATAACCTATTTGACTTGGTAATATGTCAATGCGATCTGGTAATCTCATATCAATTACATCTATGTAACGACTCAACAATAATTTCTCATTGTCTAAGTACTCAAGATCTCTAATTGAATCAGCAATTTTATTCTCAGGCAAATGTATTGTAATTCCATTGTACAATCTCACCGTCCATCTTCTATCACCAACCCTCAAAATTGATTTTACTTTCTTTTGGAAATACGGAAACTTTTGAAGAATATCCATAATATTGGGAATTTCACTAAGCGCGTTGTGACCAGCAATAACTTTTAGATTATTAAAGTCAGCTGGATTTAATTTTTCTATTATATTTGACTCGTCATCGACGAGATATTTTTTCCCATCAAAAAACCATATTGCGATAGGATTATGTTCATAAATATTTATTTCTAGTGTCGAGGGATAAATTTTCTTAATATCTGATTTCTTTACCCAGGGCAGCTCATTAATCCGATTTACAACTTCAGTAATATTTAATGACCACATTGACTCATTCTTACTAAGACCAATCTTCTCAATTATATCAGACCCTTTAGTGTGCACAGTACCATTAATTCTTACATTTTCTACCACAAGATGAGAAATAAAATTACTTAGACTATAATTTTTGGTTTTACTATAAAAATTAAATAGGCTGTAACTTATAAAAGAAAATAAGGTTAACACAGAAAGAATAGCTAATATTCTCAGATTGAATTTAATTAATGGCTTAAAAAATTTAACTGTTGTATTCATAAAAATTAACTCAAAACTTAAAAATTCAATTACCTTTTTAACGATGCATCATAAATAATCCAATCCACTAATTGATCAAATGATATACCAGAATATTCTGCTAATTCTGGCAATAATGATTTCTCTGTCATTCCTGGCTGTGTATTGACTTCTAAACAAACTAGTTTTTCTCCTCGGTCATCTATTCCATATCTAAAATCCACTCTGCTTACCCCCCTACACCCAAGACAGTTGTGTGCCTTTAAAGCGTATTCTCTCATTCTTTCGTAAACATTTGGTTTAAGATTTGCGGGTATTATATGTTTTGTGTTATTACTTATATACTTATCCTCATAATCAAAATAATCACTCTTTGTTTGTATTTCTGCAATATGAGTAACTTCTTGACCGATTACACCACAAGTAAAATCCATACCGGTAACAAACTCTTCTGCAAAGAAATCTTCATCATTTGAGTTATTATCTTTTCTAAAACTATTTAATTCATTAGAATTTTTTATGATTTTAATACCTAGACTGGAGCCTCCATTTATTGGTTTGACTATAAAAGGAAAAGTAAGGTTATTAATTTGATTTCTGAAATCAATATCCTTTGCGACAGGAATACCATTATTTTTAAAAAATTCTTTTGATATAACTTTATTCATGGCACGTGACGAAGCCATCACTCCTGAATGTGTATAGCTCAAATTTAAGAACTCTAATATTGACTGGATTTTTCCATTCTCTCCCCAAGATCCATGTAAACAATTAAAAACAATATCAAATTCTAAGGTGACTAATTTAGTCACTATGTCATAATCAGGATCCAATACCTCCAGATCATATCCAAGATTAAGGATAGCTCTCTTACACTGATTACCACTTTGAATACTTATTTCTCTTTCTGGCGAGATTCCTCCCATAAGTAATAAAATTTTTTTTTTGCTTTTCATAGATTTATGCTTGGTCCATACCCTAACCTTCTTATTTCCCATTCCAAATCAACGCCAGTTTTTTCCATAACAACTTTTCTGACATTCTCTCCTAAGAGCTCTATTTGGTGGGCGTTAGCATGGCCTCTATTAATTATAAAATTTGAGTGTAGTTTTGATATACACGCATCACCAACAGACATATCAGCGCACCCCGCCTCTTGTATTAATTGCCATGCTTTCCTGTCTGTTGGATTTTTAAACGTAGATCCTCCAGTCTTCTCAGTAATTGGTTGGCTTGATATCCTTTGAGATTTAAAAGAGGATATCTCTTTAAGGATTTTTTCTCGAGTTGACAGATGCCCTCTAATATTCACTGATACACATATTGATTCATCCGTAATACTACTTTTTCTATACTCAAAAATTAAATCCGAGAGACTTCTTTCCATCAAATCACCATTTGAGTCTAATATATTCACTTTAATTAATATGTCAGAAATCTGATAACCATGAGCACCAGAATTCATCTTTACCGAACCACCTATAGTACCAGGTATATTAGATAAAAAAGCTAAACCACCTATGTTATTTTTAAGAGCATAGCTTGATAATTTCTTATTTTGAAGAGAGCCCCCACAGACAATCTCATTATTTTTTAATTTTTGAATGTAACTAAATGATTTACCCAATATTATTACTATTCCAGGAATCCCATCGTCCCTAACTAGAAGGTTTGATGCATTTCCAATAATTGTAATATTCGTGCCTTTAGGTTTTATTTTTAGGAGTGTAACTAAATCATCAAAATCTTCAGGGATAAATAAAATCTCTGCCGTTCCACCAACTTTGAACCAAGTTAAATTTTTTAGAGAATGATTCGGTAAAATTTTACCTTTTACATTATTTTTGAGGTGTTCTGCTAATTTTGTTGCGTTTGGCCAGAATTTCATTTTAATTCAACCTACAGTTCTTGGCATAATCTTTTCGAGATAAGGTTAATGTCCCCAGCGCCAGTAAAAATAACCATGTCTCCGTTATTAGCATTTTTGCTTATTTTATCTTTGATCTCATCGGGGTATACAAATAACACATCCACATTTGACTTACTTTTGATATCTCTGACAAAATTATCGTAGTTAAAATCTTCTGAAGCTTTTTCTCCTGCGCTATATATTGGCAAAAGTAATAATAATTTTATACCTTTAAATACCTCACAAAATCGCTCATAGAGGTGAGTTACCCTGGAATATCTATGAGGTTGAAATATACAAATGAGGTTTTCCGAACAGATCTCTTTTGCAGATGATAATAAATGAGCAAGTTCAGTTGGATGATGAGCATAATCATCAAAATATGTAACACCATTAATTTCAGTGATAAATGAAAACCGGCGATATACACCTTTATATGATTTTACTCTTTCTTTGATCAAATCGACACTTAGCCCTCTAATTAGCCCAACAATAATTGCAGCTGTCGCATTGTAAATATTGTATCTACCAGGTCTATCAATTTCAAAATTTAGGTTATATTCTCTTCCCTGAAAAGCTCCTTTAAGATTAAAATAATATCCGATGGATTTTTTTTTAGGAATTATATTATTTATACAAAAATTAGACTCAATATCTTCTCCATATGAAATTGTATTCTGACATAAAAATTTACCAAGTAGACTTGAAATTAAGGGATCATTTTTACAAACTATCAAATATCCATCTTGACCTACATTGTTTGCAAATTTTAAAAAATCTTCAGTAAGACTTTGCATCGAACCAAAATTTTCAAGATGATCATCGTCTATATTTGTTATGATTGAAATTTTAGAGGGTAGTGATAAAAAAGTTTTGTCTGACTCATCTGCTTCTACAATCATTAAATCAGCAGATCCAGTTTGAAGATTTGACATAAATCCATAGTCGATTCCACCAATTAGTGATGTAGGCATGTTAAATTTATCATATGACAATAACCAGGATATCATTGAAGTACATGTAGTTTTTCCATGTGTTCCAGCAACACAAATACACTCTTTTTCTGACATGATTATTGTTAGCATCTCTGCTCTTGACAAGACTCTAATTCCAAGCTTTTTTGCTTGGACTAATTCAACATTATTTTGATTAATTGCTGAAGAATAAACAACCACATCAATGTCTTTACTGATATTTATTTCATCATGTCCATGAAAAATTTTTATACCTATTTCTTTTAATTCATTAGTACTAACACCTAATATTTGATCACTACCTTGAACTATGTTCCCCTTACTCATACATAATCTTGCAATCGCTGAAACACCA
>JADHLM010000002.1 GCA_016780665.1 Hyphomicrobiales bacterium
CTTATACCTGGCATATTCCTTATTCCATTTATTCTTGGAATATTTTATGGGATTATGACGATAATTTTTTCAATATATTATCCTCAAAATATAACAAGAATTTTTTTGGTCGCAATTATTTGGACACTTATTGAGTACATAAGGATAAAAATTACTTTTTTCCCGTGGGCACAAATAGGTCACTCTATTATCGAAATCGACCAAATCCTACAAATTACATCTGTTTTTGGAGAAGTTTCATTAAACACAATTAGTGTAATTATTTTTGCATTTCCAATTTTATATATCACTGAGAGAAATAAAAATTATAAATCTAAGTCACTTCTATTTTTTGTAATATTCCTTTTTACAATTTTTATTTATGGAGAAAGAAAATTAAGTTTAGACAGTGATAATAGAGAAAATACTGAAATTATTCTTATTCAACCGAACATAAATCAAAAAGAAAAATGGGATCCTAAATTATTTCAATCTAATAAAAATAAGCTAATTAACCCCACAAATAAGATATTAAATCTACCAAGAAAAGATACAACATCAAATCGATACTTTATTTGGCCAGAAACTGCTATTGCTACTCTAATTGATGAGAATCCTCTTCTAACTTATGAGGTCACAAAAAACTTTTCTAAAAATGATTATCTAATGCTTGGCTCTCTGAGAAGAGAGAATGAAAATATTTTTAATAGTTTTTTTATTATCGATTATAACAATATAATAATAGGCAAATACGACAAGAATATTCTTGTTCCATTTGGAGAGTACATCCCATTTGATAAATTATTTAGAAAATTAAGTTTCCTTAATATCAGTTCAGTAGCAGGAAATTTTACACCGGGTTCAAAGAGTATAGAGATACTCAATACTCTAAAAAATAATCCCATCGTTTATATATGTTATGAAATAGTTTTTTCTAATAAAATTCAGGATGGAAATAGCGAGAAAAGTTTCTTATTAAACATCACTAATGATGCGTGGTTTGGAAATAGTTCAGGTCCATATCAACATTTTAATATGTCAAAAATTAGACCTGTTGAGTTGGGTATGCCTCTTGTTAGAGTGGCCAATAATGGTATTAGCGGAATAATTAATCCTTTTGGTAAAGAAATACTTAAATCTAAATTAAATACAGAATTTCATAAAAGCATATTGCTTCCATCAAGGATTGAACAAACTTTTTATTCAAAATACGGCAATATTCCTTTTTTTTGTATTTTGTTATTTAGCTTTATGCTTATATATTATTTCAACAACCAAATGAGTAGAAACACAGCAAGCACAAAACCAAATGTCAAATAATTCTTATATATTTACAAGCGAGTCAGTTGCCGAAGGGCACCCAGATAAAATAGCAGATCAAATATCTGATAGAATACTTGATGCACTAATTAATATAGATAAAAATGTTAGATCAGGTATTGAAACTATGGTCACATCAAATCTAGTTATACTATCTGGTGAAACAAGTATTACAGATTTTAACTCACTCATAGACGTAGATAAAATAGTACGGAAATGCGTCAGGGATATTGGATATGAGCAACAAAATTTTCACTGGCAAAATTTGGAAATAATCAATAAAATTCATGGGCAATCTCCTGATATTGCACAAGGAGTTGATGAAACTTTCAATAAGGATCTTGGTGCAGGTGACCAAGGTATTATGTTTGGTTATGCTACTGATGAAACCGAAAATTACATGCCTGCAACACTCTACTATTCTAATCAAATCTTGCTAAAATTATCTGAAGAAAGAAAATTACAATACCAAGAATGCCTTGGCCCTGATGCTAAAAGTCAAGTTACGCTAGAATATAAAAATGGATATCCTGTCGGTGCTAAAAAAATACTAGTATCTAATCAACATAGTGAAGATGTTAGCCCTTCAAAAGTGAGAGATATAATCAAAGAAGTAGTTTTATCTACAATGCCAGATGGATGGATGTGCAAAGATGAAGATTTTTTAGTAAATCCAACTGGTAAATTTATAGTAGGTGGTCCAGATGGTGATGCAGGATTAACTGGTCGAAAGATTATTGTAGATACTTACGGAGGTGCTGCTCCACATGGTGGTGGAGCCTTTTCTGGTAAAGACCCAACAAAAGTTGATAGGTCTGCTGCATATATGGCAAGATATATTGCCAAAAATATAGTTCATGCAAAACTTGCAAAAAAATGTCTTATACAGATTTCCTATGCTATTGGTGTTTCATATCCGCTCTCATTTTACATTAAACTAGATAAAGATTCAAAAATTGATCAAAAGAAATTAGCAGCTTTCATTTTAGATACTTTAGATCTATCACCAAAAGGAATATTAAATCACCTTGATCTTCAAAAACCAATTTATACCAAAACAAGTTGTTATGGACATTTTGGTAGGTTACCACAAATTGATGGCTCATTTTCATGGGAAAAACTTGACCTTGCAGATAAATTGCTATCAGAGTTTTCGTAGAACATGGATCGAAATAGTATTCGAACTGAAAAACTACATGGCAGAAAAAAAAGCCGTGCGTCTAGTCAAAAAAACCAGCAAATTTATAAAGAAATATTTCCAAAATACAAACTTGATATTAGTTCTATTAACCTTAATCAATATAATGATATTGAACTAGAAGTTGGCTTCGGCTATGGTGAACACTTAATCTGGCAAACATTAAACCATCCAAATAAGTTATTTATTGGAGCTGAACCTTTCAGAAGTGGAGTTATAAATACCCTCAAAGAAATAGAGCGGCAGAAAATAAACAACATAAGATTATACGATGACAATGTTATTGATATAATTGATAATTTGCCCAATGAAACATTATCGTCAATATTCATTCTCTTTCCAGATCCGTGGCCTAAAAAAAAACATCACAAAAGAAGGTTTATTAGCCAAATCAATCTTAAGAAGATTCATTATGTCCTTAAGAATAAAGGTAGGCTTATATTGGCAACTGATCACAAGGATTATCTACATTCAATTCTACTTAATATAAATATAAACGACCAATTTGAATGGTTGTGTGAAAACACAGATCACTTTTATTCAAAACCATACGAATTTCCAGAAACAAAGTACGAAAGGAAGGCAATTAAGAATGGGAGACGTCCAGTATATCTAACTTTCGAAAAAATTAACTTGTAAAATAATAAATTAACGGTATATACTTAAGATTAATCCTGAAATTCAAAACAATTAGGCTTTCGAGAAAGCCTTTTTTTTTGCATTTTTGAATAGAAATTTTAATTTGATATATGAAACACTACAGAATACATAATGAAACAATGGAAGAGTCTATAATCTCTTCATTGATTGAACCAATATTAGAAAATAGTGGTTTTCTTTTAGTGCAATTAAAAAAAAATATTTATGAGCAGGTATTACAAGTTTTTATTGAAAAAGTCACTGGACAACTAACTATCAGTGATTGTTCAAAACTAACAAAAGAGATGATTCAAATTCTTGAAAATGATAATTTGCTGCCTGAGAGCTATCGTATAGAAGTGTCTTCACCAGGCATAGATAGAATTCTAGTCAGAGCAAAAGATTTCAAAGATAATATTGGTAATGAGATTAAAATAGAATTAAAAGAAAAGACAGCCAATAGGAAAAATATTAAAGGAGAAATTAGTGATCTACAAGGAGATACACTAACTCTAAAATTATATAAGAATGAAAATAATTACGATGACGAAATTACTATTTCATTAATGAATATATCTAAAGCAAAACTTGTCTTTAGTGAGAAATTACTAAAAAGAAATGACCTATAACGGAGAATTGAAATGTCAGAAACAGGTGTAAGTGCTAATCGCTTAGAATTATTGCAAATAGCTGATGCTGTTGCAAGAGATAAATCTATTGATAAATCAATTGTTATTTCAGCAATGGAAGACGCAATCCAAAAAGCAGCAAAAACAAGATATGGCAGTGAAAATGAAATTAAGGCAGAAATTGATCCAAGAACTGGGCAAACCAATCTCGCAAGACTACTTGAAGTGGTCGAGGTGGTTGAGAACGAGGCAGTTGAGATTGACCTAGCATCTGCAAAAAAGAAAAATAAAGAAGCACAAATTGGTGACTTTATTTCTGAAGAACTCCCTCCAATTGAATTTGGAAGAATTGCAGCTCAAAGCGCTAAACAAGTAATATTCCAAAAAGTACGAGATGCAGAGAGAGATAGACAATTCGAAGAGTTCAAAGACAAAATAGGCGAAGTTATCTCAGGAATTGTAAAAAGGGTTGAATATGGGAATGTTATTGTTGATTTAGGGAGAAACGAGGCAGTCATCAGAAGAGATGAATTAATTCCAAGAGAGTCCTATCGAAGTGGTGACAGAGTGTTGGCATATATTTTAGATGTTAGGAGAGAATTGCGAGGACCACAAATATTCCTCTCGCGAACAAATAATCAATTTATGGCAAAATTATTCATGCAAGAGGTTCCTGAAATCTATGATGGTATTGTAGAAATTATTTCTGTTGCACGAGACCCTGGTAGCCGTGCAAAAATTGCAGTTTACACCTCAGATAATTCAATCGACCCTGTTGGGGCTTGTGTTGGAATGAGAGGAAGTAGAGTTCAATCTGTTGTGAATGAGTTGCAAGGAGAAAAAATAGATATCGTAAAATGGAACCCTGATGTTGCATCCTTTGTAATTAGTTCTCTTGCTCCCGCAGAAGCAACAAAAGTTGTTTTAGATGAAGATATTGAGAGAATAGAAGTAGTTGTTCCTGTTGATCACCTATCACTTGCAATTGGTAGAAGAGGTCAAAATGTTAGATTGGCTAGCCAACTAACAAAATGGGATATTGATATATTAACAGAAGCTGAGGAGTCTGAAAGAAGACAGAATGAGTTTAAAGAAAAAAGTCAAATATTCATCGAAGCGCTCGATGTTGACGAAGTAATCGCACAATTATTAGTTTCAGAAGGCTTCATGTCTGTCGAAGATTTGGTATATGTTGAAACATCGGAGATTTCATCAATTGAAGGATTTGATGAAGATACAGCTATCGAAATACAATCTCGTGCAAAAACTTTTATGGAACAAGAAGTACATAAGCAAGAACAAAGAAGAAAAGATCTCGGTGTTAGTGATGAATTAGTCCAGATTGAGGGAATGACTGCAAATATGCTTGTAGTACTCGGTGAAAACAATATTAAGTCATTAGACGATTTCGCAGGATTCTCAACAGATGAATTATATGGTTGGATTGAAAAAACTGAATTAGGTAGCAAAAAACAAGACGGTCTATTCTCAAGTTTTGATTTGAATCGTGATCAAATAGAAAAGATGATTCTTGACTCAAGATTAAAACTTGGCTGGATTGAAAATGAAGACTCATCTGAAGAAATTGAAGCAAATTTACCAGAAAGTGTCTCTGAAGAGAAAAAAGTTGATATATCTGAGAAACTTGCAAATGCTAGAATACTAAAATAAATAATATGAACTTGGTTTGTTAGATGACAGAAGATAAAAACAAAAAAGATCCTGTAGATGCACCTGCAAAAAAGACCTTAAGCCTTAAGTCAGGGATTAATCCATCTCAAATTAGGTCAGGATTTAGCACTAATCGTTCAAATACTGTTGTTGTGGAAACAAAGAGAAAAAGAATCAACAGAAATATTGAAAATGTAAAATCTAATAAAGTTGATAATAAAGATCTTACAAATCAAGAAATAGATGCCAGAAATCAAGCAATACTTGATGCAAAAAGTAATCCTTCAGTTTCAAAGCCAGACAATTATATCAAATTTAATAAAGAGAAAGTTAGAACTGAGACAAATCCTGAAATAAAATCCGATGTAAAAATAAAAGAACAACTCCCTCAAGATGAGCTATTTCTATTAAAAGAAAATGAAAATAATAAAAAAATTAAAAAAGCATCAGATACGGATGATACAGAAATATTGAATGAATTAGAAGAAGATGTAGAAAATAAAAAGGCTCCAAATAAATTTACAAGGTTCAGAAGCCAAGAAGAAAGAAGGCAAACAAAACTTACTGTTACAACTGCTTTAGATGATACCCCCCGACAAAGATCGTTGGCATCAATCAGAAGAAGGCGTGAAAGAGAGAGAAGACAACACTCAACTCCAATGCAAATACAAAAAATTAGCCGTGAAATTATACTTCCTGAAGCAATCACAATCCAAGAATTAGCAAATAGAATGGCTGAGAGAGCTGTTGATGTAATTAAACTACTCATGAAACAAGGGCAAATGAGTAAAATAACAGATATCATTGATGCGGATACCGCTCAGTTAATAGCAGAAGAATTAGGTCACACAGTAAAAAGAGTATCAGAAGCTGATGTGGAAGAAGGACTTGAGGGGATTGAAGATAACGAAGAAAATTTAGTTTTAAGACCGCCCGTAGTAACAATTATGGGACATGTTGATCACGGTAAAACTAGTCTCCTTGATGCCCTGAGAGAAACAAGCGTTGTATCCAATGAAGCAGGTGGAATTACACAACACATTGGGGCATATCAACTACAAACTAAAGGTGCAAACCCCATCACTTTTATTGATACCCCTGGTCACGCAGCATTCACATCAATGAGATCCAGAGGTGCTAAGGTCACAGATATTGTGGTAATAGTTGTAGCTGCAAATGATGGCGTCATGCCACAAACAATCGAAGCAATAAATCACTCTAAAGAAGCAAACGTACCAATTATAGTTGCAATAAATAAGATCGATCTTGAAGGAGCAGACCCAAATAGAGTGAGAAATGAATTATTAACGCATGAAATAATTGTTGAGTCATTGGGTGGGGATATTCTTGAGGTTGAAGTTTCCGCAACTAAAAAAATCAATTTAGATAAACTTCTTGAAACAATTTTACTGCAATCAGAAATACTTGATCTCAAGGCCAATCCTAATAGGACCGCAGATGGAGTCGTGATCGAGTCATCATTAGACAAAGGAAAAGGCCCTATTGCAACTGTACTAGTACAAAGGGGAACATTAAATATTGGAGATATTGTTGTGCTTGGTTCCACTTGGGGAAAAGTAAGAGCATTATCAGATGACAATGGGCACCCAATAAAAGAAGCTCTACCATCAGTTCCAACAGAAATCCTTGGATTAAATGGTGTCCCAGAGGCAGGTGATAAATTTACTGTTGTCAATAGTGAATCCAGAGCACGCGAAATTACAGAATATAGACAAAGAAAAACAAAGAATTACTCATCTGGATTGGTAAACAAGTTAACTCTTGAAAATATGATGGGCCAAATAAAAGAGAAAAATTTAAAAGAATTACCTATTTTAATTAAAGGTGATACTCAGGGTTCCATTGAGGCTATTAGTTCAGCATTGAATGAACTTGGTTCAGATGAAGTAACTGTCAGATTAGTTCATGCTGCTGTCGGTGCTGTATCAGAAACCGACGTAACACTAGCTGCCGCTTCAGGTGCACTTTTAATCGCATTTAATGTAAGGCCAAATGCTAATGCCAAACAACAAGCACAAAAAGATGAAATTGAAATTAGGCAATATTCAATTATTTACAATATTTTAGATGATATCAAGTTAGCTCTCTCAGGACTTCTAGACCCAACAATCAATGAAAAAGTAATAGGAAATGCTGAAGTCAAAGAAGTGTTTTATATATCAAAAGTTGGTAAAGTTGCGGGTTGCATCGTTACTGATGGAGTAGTTAAAAATAAAGAGAATTTGAGATTAATTCGTGACAATATAGTAATTCATGAAGGCAAACTCTCCACATTAAAACGATTCCAAGAAGAAGTAAAAGAAGTCCAGGTGGGGCAGGAGTGCGGTATTGCTTTCCAAAACTATCAAGATCTTAAATCTGGTGATATCATAGAATGTTATGAGGTTGAAACAATAGAGAGATCTCTTTAAAATGCTTAAGAGCAAAATTCAAAAGAATATTTTCAGCCAAAGACAACTCAAAGTTGGAGAATTGGTAAAAAAGTCCCTCGTAGAATTTTTTTATAAAGACAGTATTCACGATCTTAGTCTTATAAACACATCAATTACAATCACTCAAGTCACATTGAGTCCAGATTTGAAACAAGCAACCGCATATGTAATGCCTCTTGGTGGTAATAATTCAGAAGAAATTGTAACAGCACTTAATAGAAACTCTAAATATATTAGAGGACAAATAGCAGCTAATTTATCTCTTAAATATACACCCTATATCCTCTATAAAGAGGATGTATCTTTTGAATATGCATCCAATATTGATCGCTTGTTGGCTAAAACATCAAATAATTAATTTCTTTATTGGTAATTTCATATGCCAAAAAATAAGATTAATATAATAAATGGTTGGATTAATATTTTCAAAACAGAGGGTATTACATCAAATGACATAATACGAGATTTAAAAAAAATATTTAAAGATCATAAGATTGGTCATGCTGGTACACTTGACCCAATGGCAACAGGCGTACTTCCAATAGCAATAGGTGAAGCAACAAAGACAGTTCCCTATATCCATAAGAAAAACAAGACATATAAATTTAATATTAAATTTGGTGTATCCACTGATTCTGATGACTCAATGGGTAAAATAATTGAAACCTCAAATAATATACCAAATATCAACGACGTTACTCAATTTCTTCTTACCTATACAGGCTATATAAATCAGGTCCCGCCAATTTACTCTGCAAAAAAAATTAATGGCGTGCGTGCTTATGCGCTGGCCAGAGCTGGAGCTAAACCTGACATGGTAAAAAAATCAAAAATCATCTACATCGATAAGTTCGAATTAATAGAGAAGATCTCCGAAACTGAATACTCATTTATTGTTAGATGTGGAACAGGTACATATATTAGGTCAATATCAAAAGATATGAGTCTTAGTCTTAATTGCTGTTGTCATGTGACAAAAATAGAACGAACTATTTATGGGCCCTTCAACTTAGAAAATATTTTATCTATTGATAGACTTATACAACAAAACCATGATATAGATAAACTGATTAAGATTGTTGAACCAATTGAGACTGTGCTGGACGACATCCTGGCAGTTAAAGTCAACAATCACGAAGCCAGCAAATTAAAAAATGGTATGTCTATCAATCAAACTATCGATAGTGAATTTCCATTTTCTGGTGAAGTCTATGCTACTTGTGGAGAAAAAATTGTAGCTATTTGCAAATATGCTAATGGACAAATTCAACCACAAAAAGTTTTTAATTTGCAATAAATTTGAATACAAAATAAAGGAGAATATGATGTCGATTACAAAAGAAACAAAAAAAGGTCTAATAGATAAATACGCAAGAATTGACGGTGATACTGGTTCACCTGAAGTTCAAATTGCAATATTAACTGAACGAATTGTTAACTTAACAGAACACTTTAAAACTCATAAGAAAGATAACCACTCAAGAACTGGATTACTAAAACTCGTAAGCCAGAGACGTAAACAGTTAGATTATTTAAAATTAAAAAACGAAGCAAAATATAAAGAAATAATCAAAGATTTGGGAATAAGAAGATAGAAAAATAGATTGGAAAAGAATGTTTAATATACAAAAAGAAGAAATTACTTGGGGTGGAAGAAGTCTCAAGATCGAGACAGGAAAAATAGCAAGACAGGCAGATGGAGCGGTTATTGTAACTTACGGAGGCACATCAGTTATTGCAACTGTTTGTGCAGAAAAGAAGCCTAAGTCAGGGATTGATTTTTTCCCTCTCACAGTAAATTACCAGGAAAAATCCTATGCATCTGGCAAAATACCTGGTGGATATTTCAAACGCGAAGGACGCCCTACAGAAAGAGAAACCCTAATTTCCAGGCTTATAGACAGACCTATCCGCCCACTTTTTGTAAAAGAATTTAAAAATGAAACACAAGTAATTGCTACAGTGTTAACATATGATCATGAAAATGATGCAGACATAGTTGCTATGATAGCGTGTTCCGCTGCTTTGACCATATCTGGAATTCCTTTTAAAGGTCCTATTGGTGCTGCAAAAGTTGGCTATAATAATAATGAATTCATATTAAATCCAACTACCAATGAAATGCAGGACTCAAACCTTGATCTTATTGTTGCTGGAACTAAAAATGCAATATTAATGATTGAGTCTGAAGCATCAGAATTGACTGAAAAAACAATGTTAGAAGCAGTTATGTTTGCACATGAGTCCATGCAAGATGTCATTGAAATGATCAAAGATCTTGCAAGAAAATGTGCTAAAGATCCGATGGAAATTGAATTAAAAGATCATTCGGCAATGGAAAGTTTTATAACAAAAATTGCAAAAATTAAATTAGAAGATGCATTCAAAATTATTGATAAACAGGAAAGATACAAAGAAGTTACAAAAACTAAAGATTTTGTTTTTGAAAAACTATCAAAAGAGTATGGTGAAGATTATGATGATATTGCGGCTTCTGATATCTTCAAAAACATAGAGAGTAATATTGTCCGTACTCTCATATTGAAAGACTCAAAAAGAATTGATGGAAGAGGTTTAGCAGATATTAGGCCAATATCAGTTGAGGTTGGCACTCTCGCTCAAACACATGGTTCATCACTTTTTACCAGAGGAGAAACACAAGCATTAGTTGTAACAACTCTAGGAACAGCTGAAGATGAACAATACATTGACTCCCTAGATGGTACTAAAAAAGAAAATTTTCTATTACATTACAATTTTCCTCCATATTCTGTAGGTGAAGTTGGTAGAATTGGTGCAACAGGTAGGAGAGAAGTCGGTCATGGAAAGCTCGCATGGCGAGCCATTCATCCCTTACTGCCAAGTAAAGATGAATTTCCTTACACCATCAGAATAGTATCAGAAATAACTGAATCAAATGGATCCTCTTCAATGGCAAGCGTATGTGGTGCATCCCTATCCCTAATGGATGCAGGTGTCCCAATAAGGGAACCAATAGCTGGTATTGCGATGGGATTAATTCTAGAGGGAAAAGATTATGCAGTACTGTCTGATATTATTGGAGATGAAGATCATCTAGGTGATATGGACTTCAAGGTTGCGGGTACAAGTAAAGGAATTACTACTCTTCAAATGGATATAAAAATAGCTGGCATTACAAAAGAAATCATGAAAAAAGCTCTTGATCAAGCTAAAGATGGAAGAAAACATATTCTATCTGAAATGCAAAAAGCCATAAAAACATCCAGAAATGATGTCGCTGATAATGCTCCGAGAATTGTTAAAATGAACATACCTGTAGATAAGATAAAAGACGTAATTGGCTCAGGTGGTAAAGTTATTAAAGAAATGGTTGAGCAGACAGGCGCAAAAATAAGTGTTGAAGACTCTGGGGTTATAACAATTGCTTCAGCTGACAAGAACGCAATTGAAATGGCACAGGAAAAAATTCACATGATTGTAGATGAACCAAAAGTTGGAGAAATCTATAAAGGTAAGATCGTTAAGATTGTTGATTTTGGAGCTTTTGTTAATTTCTTTGGTCCTAGAGACGGATTGGTGCACATTTCACAACTAAGCAACGAAAGAACATCACAAGTGACAGATGTTGTTAACGAAAATGAAGAAGTGTATGTGAAACTAATTGGTTTCGACGACAGGGGTAAGGCAAGATTGTCAATGAAAGGACTTGATCAAAAAACAGGCCTTGAAGTAAAAGGTGAGACACCAGCTGATGATGAGGTTAAACCTAAGAAAAGTAGAAAAAAGAAAAAGGATTAAAATATAATTTAAAACTAATCCTGGCTATTGTATATTGTTTCATCTCGAAGCATATCAGGACGTGGTGTAGATATGATGTTGTAACCAGAATCGACATAATGTACCTCACCCGTAACACCTGAAGAAAGGTCACTTAGGAGATATATCGATGCACCGCCAATTTCATCAAGCGTGATGGTCCTTCTTAAGGGTGAGTGTCTTTTTTGAAAATTATACATTGCTCTTGCATCTGCAATACCCCCACCTGCTAATGTTCTCATAGGTCCTGCAGATATTGCATTTACCCTGATACCTCTTTCACCAAAATCTGAGGCAAGATATCTAACTGAAGACTCCAATCCCGCTTTTGCAATTCCCATCACATTATAATTTGGCATTACTTTATTAGCACCATCAAATGTTAATGTTAGAATTGATCCTTTATTATTCATAATTTTTTGTGCTTCTCTTGCTATCTCTGTGAGTGAATAACATGATATAAGCATTGTTTTTATAAAATTTTCTTTAGTTGTCTCATAATAATGCCCTTTTAGTTGGCTTTTATCTGAGAATGCAATAGCGTGAACAAGAAAATCGATTTGACCCCATTCTTTACCAATTTTATAATAAAAATCAATCACTTGCTCACTAGACTCCACGTCACAAGGAAGAATTAAATTTGATCCCAACTCCTTAGCAAGTGGTTCAACTCTTTTCTTTAATGTTTCTGTTTGATATGAAAATGCGATTTCAGCACCTGCTGCGAATAATGATCTCGCAATACCCCATGCAATTGAATGATCATTTGCGACACCCATTACAACACCCCTCTTTCCCTTCATGAGTGATAAATTTAAATTTGGGCTAATTTTTATGGCATTCATTTAATGAACTTTCTGAAATACTAAACAAGCATTTGTTCCACCAAAGCCGAAAGCATTGGACATAACAAGATTTAATTCTTTATTTTCCTGTCTTTCAAGGGCTATTGGAATATCTTCAAAATTTGGATCTAACTCATCAATATTAGCGGATTTGCAAATGAAATTATTCTCCATCATTATGAGAGAGAATATAGCTTCGTGAGCACCAGCTGCACCTAATGAATGACCGCTCAAAGATTTTGTTGCAGAGATTATAGGAACATTTTTGCCAAAGAAATTCTTAATCGCATTAGCCTCAATGATATCCCCTTGGGGCGTTGATGTCGCATGTGGGTTAATATAGTCAATATTTTCTTTCACAGCTGAAGTTGCTAATTTCATCGCCCTCTCTGCGCCTTCTCCAGATAGCAATACCATATCATTACCATCTGATGTAGAACCATAACCAACTATTTCTGCATATATCTTGGCTCCACGTGCTTTTGCGTGTTCAAATTCTTCTAAAATTAGAATACCAGCACCACCAGCAATTACAAATCCATCCCGGTTTAAATCATAAGCTCGACTAGCCCTATGCGGTTCGTCATTAAAATTTGATGACATCGCACCCATCGCATCAAATGTAACAGATAGAGTCCAATCGAGTTCTTCTCCTCCACCAGCAATCATTACGTCCTGACTTCCCCACTTAATGAGCTCATATGAGCTTCCTATACAATTATTTGAAGTTGCACAGGCTGATGAAATAGAATAGTTAACGCCTTTAATTCCCAAATATGTTGATAACGTTGCAGAAGCCATTGAACACATTGCTTTTGGTACAACAAATGGTCCTACATGTTTTGCACCCCGCTCCCTTGTTTGATCAGCAGCCTTGACTATTGCTCTAGTTGATGGTCCACCAGTCCCAACTATCAGTCCTGTTTTTTCATTTGAAACTTCCCTTTCTGAGAGTCCAGCATCTGCTATTGCCTGCTCGGCTGATATATATGCCCATGCGGATCCGTCAGCCAAAAATCGAAGCTTCCTTCTATCAATGTATTTTTCTAATTCAAATGTTGGGTTACCATATACTTGTGATTTAAACCCATAACTCCCATACTCAACAGCTTTTGTGATACCAGGGTTGCATTCAAAAAGAGATTTCCTAACATCGTCAACGTTATTCCCTATACTGGAGATAATCCCCATCCCAGTTACCACAACTCTACGCAAAACTTATCTCCCTTTAATTTTCAAATAGACCAACTTTAAGACCCTCTGCAAAATAAACTTTTTCACTATCAGCATAGAGTTCTCCATCGGCTACACCTAAAGTTAGGTTTCTTGTAACTAACTTTTTAATATTAACTTTATATTCTATACGTTGAATAGAAGGATCAATCATTCCAAAAAATTTTACTTCACCCACTCCTAATGCTCTTCCTTTTCCTGGCCTTCCAAGCCAACCTAAATAAAATCCTAACAACTGCCATAGTGCATCAAGACCTAAACATCCTGGCATAACAGGATCATTTTGAAAATGGCAATCAAAAAACCATAAATCGTCTTTTATTTCCATCTCAGCTACTATCTGCCCTTTTGAAAAAATTCCACCCTCTTGACTTATGTGTGAAATTTTATCAAACATTAACATTGGTGGCATTGGTAACTTAGCATTTCCAGGACCAAATAATTTTCCCTCAGCGCATTCAATCAATTCATTGTAAGTAAATGAAGACTTGTTAAGTTTAGACATCAAAGATTCAATAATTTACATTAATATTATTATATTATAAGTTAGATAAAAGTAATTTTAATATATATGATTAATTTTTAAATGCAAAACCAAACATCAAAAACACAGCCTCTAATGAATAAGATATGCATTATGGGAATGCTCAGAAAGGCTGATATTAAACTAACAAAACAAAGAGTATCCTTGGCTGGTATCCTATTTAACCTTAAAAGTGGTCATTTTACTGCTGAAGATCTACATGACGAAACAAAAATCAAAAATCTGAAAATTTCCCTCGCGACAGTTTATAATACACTTAACCATTTTTCACAAAATGGCCTTATAAAAACACTCCAACTTGATAATCAAAAAACATATTATGATCGCAACACTGAAAATCATTACCATGTTAAAAATGGAAACGAAATAGAAGATATTTCAACTGATGCTGTTAAAATAACTCTAGATAATTATGAATTACCTGCAGGGAAAAAAATTAAATCAATAGATGTTTTGATAACTTTATCAGAAAAATAGCGAATATATTTCATTCAGCAGAGTAAATTTCTTCCCCTCTGTATACTCCGTATATCAGCTCTTGAGAAATCCAACCTGTTCTATCATCTACGCTCACATTACAAATAATGCCATCACATTGAATTATTGATACTATTACTCCAGGTTCTAACTTTGTTTTAACTTTTAGAGAGTCCTTTGTGTTATATAAATCGTGGTAAATATCAATTTCCTTATTTACTTCCCATGGAGCTATAATACCAGTTCTATTTGAAGAAATAAGGGTATTCTTTATCCACCCAATATTCGCATCAAAGTCTCTTATCTTACTCCATCCATCAACATCCTCTAGTATCTCAATTGGGATCGATCTTTTATTATATGTCCAAATAATACTATGTTCTAGAGATGGGCCTAATCTTACGTTCGTCTTTGTTGCCCTAAGACTCTTGAAATTGTAATCCCTGTTATTTGCTTTTGTGATTTCACCCGATGAGCTTACAACAATTTCTTCAAACTCTTTAAATGCATTATTGAAAGTTTTGGCAGTAAAAAAAATAATACACAAAGTGATAATGAAAATAATTGTTATTTTATTTAAAATATACTTCTTAATAACTATCATACGCAAATGTCTCAAACTTATTATTAAGAATATCAACCACTAATAATTTCCCTACTAATGTATTTTCAAAACCCAGGCTTATTTTTATGGTCTCACCACCCATAATGGTTCCAACAAGAGTAGTTGTTATAGATAATACTCCTACGTCCGCACATGTTTCTTGATTACCTTCTAATGTTTCTTCATCAAATAAGTCCCTTATCTTTGGGTATTTACGTTCATTGTTTGATGGTAAAATTGATGTAATCTGTCCCTCGAATGCTCTTACACTACCGAATATGTATGGTTTTTCAAGTTCTTGACATAGATCAGCTACTCTAAATCTAGTATTAAAATTATCTGTGCAGTCGACAATGATATCATATTTACTTATGATATCTTTAAATTCCTTATCCTTCACGTCAAGTTGATAAGTATTAACTAATATATTTGGGTTTAATTGGCTCACAAATATTTTAGCACTATCTACTTTCGGTAAACCCACGCTGTTTACATTATGTATAAACTGTCTTTGTAAATTTGAAATATCTACTTTATCAAAATCTACTATACCTATGCAACCGACCCCCACACTTGACAAATGCATTATAACTGGCGCTCCTAAGCCCCCGGCTCCAATTACTATTATTTTAGTATTTTTTAATTTTAATTGACCAGGACCGCCTAAATTCTTTATGAGAATTTGCTTTGAATATCTCTTAAGTTCCTCTTCATTTAATTTAGTTTTAACTGACATGTAAAATCAAAAACCTATACACCTGTAGATCCAAAGCCACCATCGTTTCTTGATGTTTCTGTTAAAAATTCGATTTCTTCAATTTTAACTTTCTCATATTTTGAAATAATCATTTGGGCGATTCTATCTCCATTTTTTACAATAAAATCCTCGTGTCCATGATTTATCAAAATAATTTTAATTTCACCCCTATAATCATTATCAATTGTTCCAGGAGAATTTAAAACTGTCACTCCATATTTGTATGCTAAACCTGATCTTGGTCTGATTTGTGCTTCACAACCATCCGGTAGCTCTATTGTTATACCTGTTGGAATTATTTCCCATTTATTAGGTTTAATAGTAATTTGCTCAGTATTTTGCTCTAAATTAGCAACTAGATCAAGACCTGACGAACCTGTTGTCTGATATTGTGGAAGCTTAATGGTTTCTCGATTTGATTTTTTATAAATTTTAAGTATATTTTTCATAAATCATTCAAAATATTCTGATATCAAATTAGATAACTTATTTGCAACATCCATCTTTGACATTTTCTTCCAATTCTCTGTATTTGATTTATTGAAAAAGACTATAGTATTATCGTCACCATTAAAAACATTGTTTTTCTCAGATACATCATTAGCGAGCAGCCAGTCCATGTTTACTTTTTCCAACTTATTTTTAGCATTCTCAATCAAATTTTCTGTTTCTGCAGCAAATCCAATTGCTAGTTTTGGCTTTGTATTTGGATTATTTACAATAGTTTTTATAATATTTGTATTTTCAGTTAATTCTAGACTTGGAACGCTTCTATCTTTCTTTATTTTTTGATTGGAATAATTCTTTACTTTCCAATCTGCAACTGCTGCTGCAAATATTCCAATATCGGCGGGTGATACACTCTGGACTGCATCAAGCATTTGCTTTGCTGTATCGATCTTTATGCACTTAACACCGTCTGGTATTGGCTCATTTGATGGGCCGCTTATCAATGTTGTTTTTGCACCAAATTGTGATAAAGAAGCTGCTATTGCGTAGCCTTGCTTGCCAGAAGAATTATTTGTGATATACCTTACTGGATCTATTGGTTCGATTGTTGGTCCTGCTGTAACAAATGCAGTCTTGTTCTTAAGTTTTGTTCTTTTTTGAAAAAACTCGACAATACACCCAAGTATATCTGCAGGCTCTTCCATTCTACCCATACCATTTTCACCACAAGCAGTTTCTCCATGAGAAGGTCCAAATACATAAATGCCATTCTCTCTAATTTTTTTTATATTATTTTTTGTAATTGCATTTTGATACATCTGAGGGTTCATGGCAGGAACAATAATTATTGGTTTATTTGATGCTAACAAAGTCGTAGAAGCCAGGTCGTCTGCTATTCCATTCGCCATTTTAGCAATAATATTAGCTGTCGCAGGTGCTACAACTATTAAATCCATTGTTCGTGATAGATTTATGTGTCCCATATGCAGTTCACTATGGTAATCAAATAAATTTGTATGAACTTCATTTTGAGATAACTGGGAAACAGTAAGTTCTGTTACAAATTCTTTAGCAGATTGTGTTAGAATCACATGCACATTAGAACCTGACTTTTTTAATGATCTAATCAGTTCAAGACTCTTATATGCTGCAATCCCACCGCTTATAACTAGGAGTATGTTTTTACCTTTGAGATTTAACATCCTTTAATCCAATAAAATTATAATTGAACTTAACAAAATAAAGAGTGTTATAATCCAAAAAATTGATTTCATAAAGAAATTTTGTTTTTCTCTATTTTTGTCTTTTGCATCCAATATTTTGTGAAAATTCTCATTTGCAATTTTTGCGCTATGTATTAATTCCGGTAGATCATTTATTGCTGAACCAAATTTTGAAATGTCTTCAATTGTTTTTTTAATTTTTTTCTCAGGAGAAATTTTTTCTTCTATCCATTTTGAAACAACCGGTTTAGCAATATCCCACATATTTAAATCAGGATCTAAATCTCTTGCAACCCCTTCAGTTACAACCATTGTTTTTTGTAATAACAACAATTCTGGTCTTGTCTCCATTTGAAATTGTTCTGTGACTTCAAAAAGTTGCGTTAAAACATTTGCCATAGATATATCATTGGCTTTTTTACCTGTTAATGGTTCGCCAATTGCCCTGAGTGCTTGACTGAACTCATCAAGCCTTTGATCTTTTGGCACATAGCCTGCTTCAAAGTGTATTTCAGCTGCCCTTTTGTAATTTTTGGTTATCAATCCCCATAAAATTTCAGCTAGAAAATTTTGTTCTTTTTCACCGAGCCTACCCATAATACCAAAGTCAAGGATAACAAGTTTACCGTCTGTATTAACCAACAAATTACCCTGATGCATATCCGCATGAAAAAATCCGTTTCTTAACGCTTGAGTTAAAAATGACTGGATAACAATTCGTGCAAGTTCTTTGAGATTGAAACCATTTTTAATCAATAGATCCCTATCCTTTATTGAAATTCCATCTATCCATTCAATTGTAAGTATTTTTTTTGTAGTTTTTTCCCAAAATACTCTTGGTACAACATATTCATCATCGGTTTGCATGTTATTACTAATTTCTGATATTGCTGCTGCTTCAAATCTCAAATCCATCTCCATCTGAACCGATCTTTGCATAGTCATTATTGAGTCTTTAAATTTTAATCTTTTTAATTCAGGATTAATCTTTTCAAAAAGATCTGCTATAAAATAAAAATATTCAAAATCCTTTTTAAATTTCCTATCAACGCTCGGTCTGAGTATTTTTACAGCAACTTTTTGTTCCTTGTTAATAAGCGCTCTGTGAACTTGTGCAATAGAGGCAGCTGCAATTGCATCACCAAACTCATCATATACATCTTCAACCTTGGTATTAAATTCACTCTCAATAATTCCGATGGAGATATCCTTATTAAAAGTTGGAAGATTATCTTGTAAGAATGAGAGTTCATTTGCTTGTTCTCTTCCAATAATATCAGGGCGAGTTGCAAGAAATTGACCCAATTTTATGTATGAGGGTCCAAGGCTTTCTAAAACATTTGAAAAAGTCTTATTTTTTTTTCTTTTCCCTCGGAATATCCTAATGAGGTTTGATTTTTTTTCAAGAGGGACAAATTTTTCTGGCAACTCACAATTATAAAATAATATCCCAAGTTTGATAGTTTGATATAAATTAGAAAAATATGTCATTTTTACAACTTTATATTTTCCAACCAGAGTGAATGGCAGCAATTCCACCAGACAAATTTGTATATTTTGGTCTCGTAAATCCTGCTTGTCTTATCATATCAATAAATTCCTCCTGTCGAGGAAATCTACTAATGCTTTCTACCAAATATTGATATGAGTCTCTGTCTTTTGTAACAATATATCCAATTTCTGGTATAATATTTTTTGAATAAAACTCATAGAGATTATCGATCATGGGTATCTCAACTTTTGAAAATTCAAGACAAAAAAATTTTCCTCCATGTTTTAATACCCTTAATATCTCAGATAAAGCATTTTCAATTGAAGCAACATTTCTTATCCCAAATGCGATACTGACTGTATCTATAGATTTATCTTCTAAAGGTATTTTTTCTGCGTCAGAGACTACAAACTGAATACTATCTTTGTGTTTGACATATTCTTTCCTTTTCATAGCCTGATTTAACATACTTTCATTAATATCCATCATAAAGATGGATGTATTCTCATTTTTTTTATTCAATATTTTATAACCAATATCCCCTGTGCCAGACGCTAAATCAAGGTGAGAAAAACTCCGTGTACTAGTTCTAAGTCCTAAGATAGAATTTACTAGTATGTCTTTCCATATTCTGTGTGTTCCGATTGATAAAACATCGTTCATAATATCGTACTTTTCTGCAACAGAATTAAAAACACCCTTTACATTATTGATTTTTTTTTCCTTAGTAACCTCCAAATTACCAAAAAAGTATTTATTATTATTTGACATTACTTGTTTTTCAATTTTTTCTATATTTCTATATTAGTTTCTATGTTTATATTTTAAAGATGCCTGAATTACCTGAAGTTGAAATTATCAAGAATAACTTATCCGAATATATGATCGGTAATGAGTTTATTTCAATTGAAATAAATACAAGCAAACTAAGATATAAAATACCACATAATTTCGATGAAACTATTAAAAATTCAAAAGTAATTAAAATTGAACGTATTGCAAAGTATATTATAATTTATCTAAACAATGAGTTTAAGATATTAGTTCACCTTGGTATGACGGGAAACTTTCTTATTTCCACTCAAAAAATACACTTTTTAGGGAATGGATCAGATAAACATATCCATCTAAAATTTTTCATGAAAAATGATGTCATAATAAACTACCATGACATCAGAAAATTTGGTTTCTTTAAAATAATATATCCTGATAACTTAGTTTTAGATAATCTAAAGAAGAATGTTGGTATTGATGCATTAAGTAGTAAATTTAATACGAAGTATTTAATAAATAAATTAAAAAATAGAACAGGAAATATAAAGACCTCTTTGCTAAATCAAAGTATTGTTGGAGGGATTGGAAATATCTATGCTTCAGAAGCACTATTCAGAGCAAAAATATCTCCACTCACAATTTCAAAAAACTTAGCTAACGATAAAAAGAAAATCACAAAGCTAATTTCAGCAATCAAATATATTTTAACTGATGCAATTAATGTTGGTGGCTCTACTATTAAAAATCATAAAAATATAAAAGGAGAAAGTGGCTATTTTCAATACAAATTTAATGTATATAATAGGGAACAAATAAAATGTAAGAGATTGGGATGTAATTCTCTAATTTTAAAGATCAATCAGTCTGGCAGATCCACCTTTTATTGCAAATCCTGCCAAAAATGAAAAATAATGAATATCAAAAATATAATAGTAAGCGAAATTAATACCAATATTCAGTTAATCGAGCTTAATAGACCAAAACAATACAACGCATTGAATAAAGAATTATCTGATGAGTTGGTCTTTATTTTAGAGCAAGCAGATAAAAATCCTAAAATAAAATGTATAATATTAACTGGAAAAGAAATTTTTTCTGCTGGTGCTGATGTTAATGAATTAGTAACTGATCCAAAATATACAGAAGTTTGGGAAAAAATTGATAAAGTAAAAAAACCTATATTAGCAGCGGTACATGGGATTGCATTTGGAGGTGGTTGTGAGCTATTAATGATGTGTGATATCATAATTTCCAGCGAAGATACAAAATTTTCTCAGCCAGAAATCAATTTAGGTATCACATGTGGAGGCGGAGCAACACAGAGATTACCCCGAATTATTGGAAGAAATAACGCAATGGAGATTTGCCTAACTGGAAGAATTTTCTCAGCTCAAGAGGCAAAAGAACTTGGCCTTGTAAATAGAATTACTCATAAAGATAATTTAATGAAGTTGACTAAAAATATTGCACGAGATATTACAAAAAAACCCCTGGACTCCATTATTGCAACTAAAAAATTAATTAAAATGAGCAATCTGGTCAGTATTGGTGATGGACTAAGTTATGAAAAGAAACTTTTTTACGATTTAGTTAACTCCGAAGATGGTAAAGAAGGTTTAAGAGCATTCGTAGAGAAAAGGAAACCTAATTTTAAAATTATTAAATAATTGAGTTGACTGAGTACCATTGTATCTCTATATACTCTATATATTCATTATTATTGAACAGGAAAATAATAAATGGCAAATACAAAATCTGCAAAAAAAATGGTACGTAAAATCGAACGTCGTACTCTAATTAATAAAATGCGCAGAAGTATGGTTAGAACATCTGTTAAGAAAGCTGAGGCATTAATTGAATCGGGTGACAAAGAAAATGCAAGGGTTGCATTAGTTGCCGCAGAAAGACAATTAATGAGAGGTGCTCAAAAGGGTGCCTTTAACAAAAAGATGGCATCTCGTAAAATCTCCCGTCTTAACAAAAAACTTGTAAACGCATAATTCAATCAAATATAGACATTTATAGCCTTGAAAATTAACGGTTGATAGTGCTATCATCCTTGATTTTAATATACTGAAACCACGTATATTAAAATTTTGTTACATATTAATTTTTTATATAAAAAAATTGTATGAATTCAATGGGTTATATAAAATTTGTTAAAAAACAACTTATCTCCACTACTAATTGGACTAATTTTATTTACAAAAAGTTAATTCTTTTTCTGATACATGATCGAATACAATGTAATCAATGATTATAAATTTATTATTATTCTTCAGTTAGTTGTCAGCATAAATATATATTTGTTGATAAGTTCTTTTATTATCCATTTATTATTCAGTATGCTGAATAATTAAAAATTACCTTTTAAAGCATGTCTAATTTGCCTATATTAAAATTGCATTTGGATATTGTTTTTTAAAAAAACATATTCTTTTGGGGATTAAATCATATGCAAATTGAAATACTAAATAATAATACACCATACGCAGGCGATATTTCTCCCAAGACAGCCTGGGATATTCTTTCAAACGAAACCCAATCAATATTAGTAGATGTAAGAACCAAAGCAGAATTAAATTTTGTTGGGTTTCCAGATCTCTCTATAATTAATAAATCCGCTCAAAATATTGAACAACAATTTTTTCCTGGTGGAATTATCAATGATGATTTTGTTAAAACACTTGAAAACAATCTTAATGAGATGAATTTGAGCAAAGATACACCAATACTATTCTTGTGTCGCTCTGGTGCAAGAAGTGCTAAAGCTGCAACAATGATGGCCTCTAATGGCTGGACTAGGTGTTTCAATATTGCCTATGGTTTCGAGGGTGACCCAAATGAAAAACATCACCGCGCATATACTAACGGATGGAAATTTGAAGGGTTACCATGGATTCAATTATAAGCAATACAAAAAAACAAAACATCCATGATTGTTGGCAAAAAATAAGTAAAATATTGCGCGCTCAACTCGGCGAAGACCTTTATAATAGTTGGTTTACAAGGTTAGAACCTCAGAGTCTGGAAAATGGAACTCTAACTCTTACTGTTCCAACGTTATTTCTTAAAAGTTGGATAAAATCACGGTACAACGATAAAATATTATTACTATGGAAAAAAGAAATACCGGATATTAGACAAATAGAGCTCAGAGTAAGAGCTCATGGAGAAAAATTAAGCAGTAATCAAGATCTTAAAAATGGAGAAACTTCCTCAGAGAATTCTATGATTTCAAATCTGTATGAAAGTCAAGAAAATCCAACTCTAACAAGTAACAGTACTCCTCTAGATAAAAGGTATACCTTCAATAATTTTGTAGTAGGAAGATCAAATGCCTTGGCTCAAGCTGCTGCAATGAGAGTTTCACAGCCTCAAAAAAATATCCCTGTTGAGTTCAATCCACTATATATACATGGGCCTGTTGGTACAGGGAAAACACATCTTTTGAATGCAATTGCATGGGAGTCAAAAGCAAGACATCCTGAAAGAAAAATATTATTTTTGTCAGCTGTGAGATTTATGAGCTCATTTGTTGAGGCTGTAAAATCAAAAGATACTATAAGCTTTAAAAAAATATTCTCTGATGTTGATCTATTACTAATAGATGATATGCAGTTTCTTCAAGGGAAGTCAGTTCAACAAGAATTTTGTCATATATTTAATGCATTAGATACATCAAAGCATCAAATTGTTATTGCGGGTGACTCAGCTCCATCAAAATTAGAGATGCTTGATGATAGAATGAAATCACGATTATCAGGCGGTCTTGTTGCGCAAATTGGACCAACAGATTTTGATATAAGAAGAGGAATACTAGAAAAGAAATTAGCTCAAACACTAAGAGGTAACACCAGAATAGAAATTTCTCCATCTGTTTTAGATTTTCTTGCAAGAAGAATTCAAAGCTCAGGGCGTGAATTAGAAGGGGCAATGAATAGAATTATTGCTGCACATAGTTTAAATAAAAGACCCATTACAGTAGAAGAAGCTGCATTTTCAATTCAGGATTTAATCAGTGAAGAACAAAATAGACAAATAATGATAGAAGATGTTCTCAGAACAATTAGTGGTCATTTTAATGTTACAAAACAAGATATATTATCTTCTAGAAGGCATAAGACAATAGTATATCCGAGGCAAATTGGAATGTATTTAGCAAAAGTTTTAACCACAAGATCACTTCCTGAAATAGGTAGAAAATTTGGCGGCAGAGATCATACAACTGTTCTTCATGCTGTTCGAAAAATCGAAAAGTTAATTCAAACTAATCCAAGTATTAAAGAGTCAATAACAACATTAGAAAATTCCCTAAAAGAATAAAAAATTTTTTCTGTCAATTATTTCAATAATTATTGGTATAAATAAGAATAATTAAATATCCTATAAGCATAATAATTGATAAATTCGTAAATTATGGAAGTCACACTTCAGAAAAATAAATTGCTTCGAGCACTTAATCACGTTCAAAATGTTGTAGAACGTAGAAATACTATACCTATTTTAGCAAATATCCTCATAGTTGCAGAAGGATTAGGTTTAAAATTAATTGCAACAGATCTTGACATTGAGCTAATAGAAGAAGTTGAAGCCAAAATTGATAGTGGAGGAAGTCTTACTGCTCCAGCACACTTATTGTACGAAATTACAAGAAAATTACCTGAGGCAGCTGAAATAGTAATTTCCAAGGATGATAACCAGGATCACTTAACTGTTAAATCTGGTAAATCAAACTTTAAACTACAAACATTACCACGTGCTGATTTCCCTGAAATATCAAATGATGAATATACGCATTCATTCAAATTAGTTAGTTCTGAACTCAACAGATTAATTGAAAAAACAAGATTTGCAATATCTAATGAAGAAACTCGTTATTATCTAAATGGAATATTTTTTCATGAGTCAAATTCAGAAAACGATAATAATGGAATACCTACATTAAGAACAGTGTCAACCGATGGGCACAGACTCGCACAAGCTGAACTTACTTTACCAGAAGGTGCATCAGGAATGAATGGGATTATTATTCCAAGAAAAGCAATTTTTGAAATTCAGAAACTAACACAAGAAAATGAAGGTGATGTAGAAATTAAAGTTTCTGAGAATAAAGTAAAACTTATTTTCAATAATGTAGAGCTGACGTCAAAAGTGATTGATGGAAAATTCCCTGATTATCAGCGTGTAATTCCCTATAACAATGATAAAATAATGATAGTTAACACAGATCTTATAACAAAAGCGGTTGATAGGGTCGCCACACTGTCTAGCGAAAGAGGTAAGGCAGTAAAATTAGTGCTATCGGATAATAATCTGATATTATCTGTTACTAGTCCAGAAGCTGGTACGGCAATAGAAGAAATTAGTGTCGATTTTAAAGGTGAACCATTTGAAATTGGATTTAATTCAAAATATCTAATGGATATATTGTCCCAACTTAGTGGTGACAGCGTAAAACTTAATTTCTCTGAACCTAATTCCCCTTGTCTAGTTCTTGATCCATCTGATGAAGCAACTCTTTATGTATTAATGCCAATGCGCGTTTAATAAATATTTCAAAAAAAAATAACCTATTAACTTGTAGGAATAAATTTTAGCCCTATATATCAAGATAAGGGATATTTAAAAATACATTGCTAAATAAGGAGTAAAAAATGGCTAAGATAATAGGCATTGATTTAGGAACGACGAATTCATGTGTTGCTGTGATGGATGGAAAGGATCCTAAAGTAATAGAAAATTCAGAAGGTGTTAGAACCACACCCTCAATGGTTGCTTTTGGTGAAGACTCAGAGAGAATCACAGGACTACCTGCCAAAAGACAAGCAGTAACCAATCCTGAAAATACTCTGTTCGCTGTAAAAAGGTTAATGGGACGTAGGTTTGATGATCCTATGGTAAAAAAAGATAAAGATCTTGTTCCATTTAATATTGTTAAGGCCGGAAATGGAGATGCTTGGGTAGAAGCTAGATCTGAAAAATATTCGCCCTCACAAATTTCAGCTTTCATACTCCAAAAAATGAAAGAAACTGCTGAAAGTTACCTCGGTGAAAACGTAACACAAGCAGTAATTACAGTACCTGCTTACTTTAATGATGCTCAAAGACAAGCTACAAAAGATGCAGGAAAAATTGCAGGCTTAGAGGTTTTAAGAATAATAAATGAACCTACTGCTGCAGCCCTCGCATATGGCTTAGACAGAAAAGATGGTCAGACAATTGCGGTTTACGATCTAGGTGGTGGTACTTTCGATATTTCAATTTTAGAAATCGGTGATGGTGTATTTGAAGTTAAATCAACAAATGGTGATACATTCCTCGGTGGCGAAGATTTTGATGCAAGACTTGTTAATTACCTAGCTGAGGAATTTAAGAAGGATCAAGGTGTTGATCTATTGAAAGATAAACTAGCTTTGCAGAGATTAAAAGAAGCTGCTGAAAAAGCAAAGATTGAATTATCCTCAACAACGCAGACAGAAATAAATCTGCCTTTTATAACTGCAGATCAATCAGGACCTAAACATCTAAACATCAAACTAACAAGAGCAAAATTCGAGACTCTTGTTGCTGATCTTATCGATAAGACTATAACTCCTTGTGAAAAGGCCTTAAAAGATGCAGGACTAAAAGCTGGTGAGATAGATGAAGTCGTAATGGTAGGTGGTATGTCACGTATGCCAAAGGTTCTGGAAAAAGTTCAAAATTTCTTTGGTAAGGAACCTCATAGAGGTGTAAACCCTGACGAAGTTGTTGCAATTGGCGCCGCAATACAAGCAGGTGTTCTTCAAGGTGATGTAAAAGATGTTTTGTTGCTTGATGTGACACCATTATCCCTTGGTATAGAAACCTTAGGTGGTGTTTTCACGAGATTAATTGATAGAAATACCACAATTCCTACAAAAAAAAGTCAGACTTTCTCAACAGCTGAAGACAATCAATCGGCTGTTACAATTAGAGTTTTTCAAGGGGAGAGAGAGATGGCTGCAGATAATAAACTTTTGGGTAATTTTGATCTTGTCGGCATTATCCCTGCACCAAGAGGAATCCCTCAAATAGAAGTGACTTTTGATATCGACGCTAACGGTATTGTAAATGTTAAAGCTCTGGATAAAGCAACAAATAAAGAACAATCTATAAAAATCCAAGCTTCAGGTGGTTTATCTGATGAAGATATTGAAAAGATGGTAAAAGATGCAGAAGCACATGCAGAAGAAGATAAGGCAAAAAAAGAATTAATTGAAACAAAAAATCAAGCCGAATCACTAATACATGGAACAGAAAAGAGTCTTAAAGAAAATGGTGATAAAGTTAGCAATGATGATAAAAAATCAATTGAAGATGCTATTGAACAACTAAAATCATCGTTTGAAAGTGATGACACATCAAAAATTGCTAAAGATCTTGAAGCCTTAACACAAGAAGCAATGAAATTAGGTGAGGCCATTTATAAAGCACAACAAAGTGACGGTGACAATGGCCCAAGTCAATCAGATAATGATGATGATACAATTGTTGATGCTGACTATGAAGAGGTTGATGAAGAAAAAAAATCTTAGAAACCCTTTTATTTTTGGAGACATACTAATATGGAAAAAAAAGACTACTATGAGATATTAGGTGTTACTAAAAATTGTGATGATAAAACACTAAAAAGTGCTTTCAGAAAGTTAGCAAAAGAATATCATCCAGACCATAACGCTGGTAAGCCAGAAGCTGAAGCAAAGTTCAGAGAAATTTCTGAAGCGTATGAAAGACTTAAGAGCCCCGAATCTAGAGCCGCATACGATAGATATGGTCATGCAGCATTTGATGGAGGCGCTGGGAGAGGCAACTACTCTGGTGGATTCGATGGTAATTTTTCATCCGCATTTTCAGATATTTTCAATGATTTCTTTGGTGATTTTTCTAATTCAACAAGGACTAGAGAGACCTCCAATAGAGGTTCAGATTTAAGATATAATTTAGAGATTACACTTGAAGAAGCCTATAATGGTAAATCAGATACAATAACTGTCCCAATGAATGCCGAATGCTCAGGTTGTAAAGGGAATGGTGGAGAAAATGGAGAGGCACCAATCGTTTGTCCAAATTGCCAGGGGTCCGGCAAGACAAGGGCAAGCCAAGGTTTTTTTATGATTGAGAGAAGTTGCACGTCATGTAATGGTAGCGGCCAAATAGTTGTAAATCCATGTAGATCCTGTGGAGGTCAGGGAAGGGTAAAAAAACCTAAAAAACTAAGTATTAATATCCCTGCAGGGGTAGAAGATGGAAATAGAATAAGACTAAGCGGACAAGGAGAAGCTGGACTAAGGGGAGGGAGAACTGGAGATTTATATATTTTTGTCTCAATAAAGCCTCATAAGTTTTTCCAAAGAGATGGTTCTGATTTGTACTGTAATATTCCCGTATCAATGGTTACGGCTGCCCTTGGTGGACAAATTGATATACCTACCATAGACGGTTCTAAACTGAGCGTAAGTATACCAGAAGGATCTCAAAATAATAAGCATCTTAGATTACGTGGAAAGGGTATGCCAATCCTTAGACAAAAGAATTTTGGCGATCTACATTTACAAATATCTGTTGAAACCCCAGTAAATCTCAACAAAAAACAAAAAGAGCTGCTTGAAGAGTTTCAAAATATATCAGAGGAAAAAAACAATCCAGTCAGTGATGGCTTCTTTAAAAAATTAAGAGACTTGTGGCATTAAATTTTATTTCGTCGTAATATGACTCTCAATTGACCAAAATATTTTAAATTGAGAAAACTATGAAACTAATTATTGCTGGTGCTGCTGGTAGAATGGGTAAAGAGTTATTAAAATTTTCCTATCACGATCAAAATATAGAAATTATAGGAGCAACAGAAAGTACACAATCTCCCTGGATTGGAAGAGATATTGGAGAACTTATCCAGGAAGAACCAATCAAAATAAAAATTGTTGACGATCCAATTACATTGGTAAAATCAGCTGATGTAATAATTGATTTCACAAACCCTAAAACAACAATTGAAAATAGCAAACTTGCTGCTCAAGCTCGAATATCCCACATAATAGGAACGACAGGTTTAACAGATAAAGACTTTGATAATATCAGGAGTGCCTCAAGACATGCTGTAATTGTACAGTCTGGTAATATGAGTTTAGGTATAAATATAATGGCAAAGCTAACGAAAGAAATTGCTTCTTTGTTAACAGATTTTGATATTGAAATTGTTGAAATGCATCATAATAAAAAAGTAGACGCACCATCAGGTACCGCACTTCTATTGGGTGAAGCTGCAGCTGAGGGAAGAAATATAAATCTTGATGAAAATGCTGTATATGAAAGATACGGAAATACAGGCGCTCGACAAGAAAACACAATTGGATTCTCAACAATAAGAGGTGGAGATGTTGTGGGAGAACACACTGTATTATTCGCTGGAGATAGTGAAATACTGAGAATCTCACATAGTGCTCTAAGCAGACAAATATTTGTAAAAGGAGCTATGCACGCAGCAAAATGGTCACTCAATAAGGAGCCAGGATTTTATAGCATGGATGACGTACTGAATATAAAAAATTAGAGGAAAATATTAAATATGGCAAAATTAATACTATTAAGGCATGGTGAAAGTGAATGGAATAAATTAAATTTATTCACTGGTTGGGAAGATGTTAGCCTAACAGACCAAGGTAAAATTGAAGCAAAATTGGCAGCATTCGCAATTCAAAACCTAAAAGTTGATATTAATCATGCTTTTACTAGCGCACTTAAACGAGCAAAAAATACCCTTGAGATTGTCCTATACATACTCAAGAAAGATATAGAAATAATTTCTGACAAAGCATTAAATGAGAGGAATTATGGTGACCTTACTGGTTTAAATAAGGATGAGGCCCGCAAAAAATGGGGAGATAAACAGGTAAAAATATGGAGAAGATCATATGATGTGGCTCCAGAAAATGGAGAAAGTCTCAAAGATACCTCAAATAGAACAATCCCTTACTTTAAAGATAATATTTTACCCAAGCTTTTTAATGATGAGAACGTAATAATTACTGCGCATGGTAACTCCCTTAGATCAATTATAATGTATGTAGAAGAACTTAGTGAAGAGGAGATAGTTAATGTTGAAATAACTACAGGAATTCCAATTGTGTATGAGTTCGAAAACAAAAAGATGATAAAAAAAACCGAACTATTCGTCAAAAGATATTAACCCTAATAGCCTCATTATATTTTATATGCATACACTATTCATTGGGAATGCTATTGTTGATCTGATATCCCACATTAATTATGAAAAATTATTACATCCTGATGATAAGGGTAAAATGAAAATTATCACATTGAAGGATGCCGAAAGACTTCAATTAAAGGTTACTGACAAAAATATAATTATTGGAGGAAGCGCTAACAATAGTGCTTGTGGATTATCTATTATGGATGAAGAAGTATGTTTTGTTGGAAAAATAGGTAATGATAAATTTGGAGAAATTTATAAAAGAAAATTAAAAGATTTTAATATTGCAGATGATGGCATTGTGCTTGATAAATATACTAATACAGGAAGATCCATTATATATGTCACCCCAGATGGCGAGCGGACAATGAATACTTATTTGGGTGCATCTATTCAATTAACTTCAAATGATATTAAAGATAAGGTATTCAAGAATTTAAATGGAACATTTATTGAAGGTTATGTTTATTACTTAGATGATGGTAAAAATATAATTGAAAGATCATTCCGTAAGACTGAAGAAAACAATGGATTTACAGCAATATCATTATCTGATGTAAATTGTGTTGAACAATTTAGATCTGATTTCTTTGACTTAATTTATGGGAATAAAATCACCCTTTTATTTGGAAATAAAGCTGAGATGATGTGCCTATTTGAAGTAGATACGGAAGTAAATCTTCTAAAAAAAATGACTGATCATTCAGAAAATATCGACTCTTTGATAATGACATCAGGAAATAATGGGGCAACAGTTATAAATAATAATAAAATTTATAATGAGAATTCAATTAAAGTTGAAAACATCCTTGATACAACAGGAGCTGGGGATTTATTTGTTTCTGGTTATATAAAAGCTTATCTAAATGGAGAAAAGCCGGATATTTGTCTCAAATGCGCCAATTACCTAGCTTCCCAAATTATCACCGTTGATGGTGGGAAATTAGACGTCAAAAAAATCAAAGAATATCACGAAGGGATTTATAGTTTCCTAAGAGAAATCTGATCAACATAGTGATTAGCAGATTTTCTGATAATTAGACTAGCTCTTTGTCTGGTTGGCAATATATTATCAATCAAATTTATATAATTGATATTATTCCATAACTCATTTGCAACTTTTATTGCTTCAATATCTGTTAAATTTGAGTATTTTTTAAAATAAGCCTCTGTTTGCTGGAAGGCCGTTGATTTTAATTTTAAGAAACGTTCAACATACCATTTTTGAATATGAGTATGATCAGAGTCAACAAAAATTGAAAAATCAAAATAGTCAGAAACATATGGAATTGCGTTTCCATTTTGAGGAAGAGGGGCTGGTTGTAATACATTTAAGCCCTCAATTATTAAAATATCTGGCTTATTAACGATAACATACTCATCTGGTAAGTTATCATATAGCAGGTGTGAATATATAGGGGCTTTTACATTCTCTTTTCCTGATTTTACTTCATTTAAAAAATTTAATAACTTCGATAAATTATAACTTTCTGGGAAGCCCTTCCGATCCATAAGATTTTTGCTTTCAAGTTCATTATTACTCAATAAAAAACCATCCGTGTTCACTAGTGAAACACTAATATTTTTAGACCATTTAGATAATAGGGCTTGAAGAATTCTTGAGGTCGTGCTTTTACCTACAGCCACAGACCCTGCCACCCCAATAATAAATGGTACTTTAATATTCTTTTTCCCAAGAAAAGTGTTTGTAGCATTAAATAATTTTTTTGTTGCAGAAATATATAAGTCCAAAAGCCTTGAAATTGGCAGATATATATCTCTAACCTCTTCTAAAGACATGGGTTCATTTAAGCCCCTTAATGCAATTACTTCATTTTCTGACAAAGATAAAGTCGTTCCAAATCCAAGATTAGCCCATTCATCTCTTGAAAAAATAATATAAGGGGAGTTCTGGTTTATGGAAGTAGGCATTAATGCTATTTTCTTGATTTTTTTTCATCGTGGCCTGATACACCATGTCTTGTAGATAGCTCATGGCATACATCATCAATGGTAAGCTCATTTTTCTTAAGTAATACTAATAAGTGATATAGTAGATCTGCAGCCTCTCGCCTCACATTATCTCTATCAGAGGAAAGTGATGATACTATTACCTCTGTTGCTTCCTCACCTATCTTTTTTGTTAACAACTGATGATCATTTAATAATGAAGCAGTATATGAAACACCTGGATCCTTCTCAACACTATTAGTAATAATTGCTGTAAGCTCTTTTAAATATTCTAAGTTCTTCATCTTATTTATATTATTAACATTAAATTACCTGATTTTAATACCATTTTCTTTCATATATTTTTTTGCATCGATAATTGAATATTCTCCAAAATGAAAAATTGAAGCAGCAAGGACTGCATCAGCGCCACCAATTTTTATACCGTCGACGAGATGTTGTAAATTACCAACTCCTCCGCTCGCAATGACAGGAACATTGACAATTTCTGTTATTTTCTTAATTAATACATTATCAAAACCAAGCTTTGTGCCATCCCTGTCCATAGAAGTTACGAGTAATTCCCCAGCTCCTAATGCAACAACTTTCTCAGCATAATTTAATACATCTATTTCTGTATTTTTTCGCCCTCCGTGTGTATAAACTTCCCAGTTGTTTTTAATATTATTTCTTTTGGCATCTATCGCCACCACAATACACTGAGCTCCAAATTTATCAGAAGCATCCCTAACAAATATGTTATTCATTACGGCAGCTGAATTTATCGATATTTTATCAGCTCCAGATAATAAAAGTTTTCTTATATGGTCAATTTTACTAATACCACCACCTACAGTGAGTGGCATAAAACAAACTTCAGCTGTCTTTTGAA
>JADHLM010000052.1 GCA_016780665.1 Hyphomicrobiales bacterium
CGCCTGAACCCTTTCGAGGCAAAAGAAATGAACCATCATATGTTGTAAGAGTTCTTAAAATATTAGCTGAAATAAAGGAAATATCATATGATGAAATAGTTAACATTGTTACTGATAATAGTTTAAATTTTTTTAATAAGATTAATGTAAATTACAATAATGAATGATCAAATAAAGATAACAATATTAGGGTGTGGTTCATCAACGGGTGTTCCAAGGGTTGGAAATGAATGGGGAAGCTGCAATCCAAAAACACCAGAAAATAGAAGAACAAGATGCTCATTGCTAATTGAGAAATGCAATGGAGATAAAAAAACAACAATAGTAATTGATACAGGTCCTGACTTTAGAAACCAAATGAATCAAGCTAATATAAAAAAAATTGATGCTGTTTTCTACACACATGAACACGCTGATCACACGCATGGAATTGATGATCTCAGAATGTACGCTCTTAGAGATAAATCAAGGATAAATGTTTATGCTTCAGCCAACACTTCCCAAGACTTGCACAATAAATTTGGTTATTGTTTTAACACAAATATGAGTAGCTCATACCCTCCAATATTAACCATGAATATAATTAATCATGCAGAAAATTATGAAATAAATGGTGAAGCGGGAATTATTAAAATAACTCCATTTAACCAGGTTCATGGTAATATATCGTCTTTTGGATATAAGATTAATAATGTTGCTTATTCATCTGATATAAGTGATGTACCAGAGGAAAGTATTCAATTCATTGAAAACTCAGATATATGGATAGTTGATGCTCTGAGATGGATTGAACATCCAACACATTTTCATGTAGATAAAACATTGAGCCTTATTAAAGAATTTAATATTAGAAAAGGTGTCTTAACTAATATGCACATTGATTTAGATTATAATAAATTATGTGAATATCTACCTGGTAATGTTGTTGCAGCATATGATGGGATGCAAGTTTAATTACACATTATAAATTACTAATATAATTAAATTATTTCATAGTTTCCATAATATATATTATGCGAAATTCAAATTTACTATGGTTTATTAAGTAGGGATTGGAGTCGATTGCGATTATCAATTGTAGACTTGAATTCAACATCAATTGTGTTTTCTTTGTAAACCTTTTTCATAACAATTGTATTTTCATATAACCATGACTCAATTGAACTTTTTTCATACCCAAATTCAATTTGATAAATTTTTGTTTTTATATTTATTTTTTCTTCAATTAAATAGATTAAATCTTCTATACCTTCCCCACTAAGAGCTGACACGATCACTTGATTATTAGATTTATTAATGTTTATTAAATCAACCTCTTCATTACTTAATAAATCCGATTTATTTAGTACTTCAATATAATTGTTTTCATTAATTTCTCTACCCAACTCTTTGATTGTGTTAAGAACATCTTCATTTTGAGTGTTGGTGTATTTAGATGATATATCACGTACATTAATTATAATGTCTGCATAGTTTACCTCTTCCAATGTTGATCTAAAAGATATGATAAGTTCAGTAGGTAATTCAGATATGAACCCAACAGTATCTGATAACAACAACCCTCTAGTTCTTGTTTTTTTTATTTCTTTCATTTTGGTATCCAAAGTCGCGAATAACATGTCCTTTGACAGCACACCACTATCAGTTATCTTATTGAATAAAGTTGATTTTCCAGCATTAGTATAACCAACCAAAGCTACAATTGAGAACGGACGTTTATCTCTTTGCGTCCTGTGTTGAGCTCTTGTATTTTTAAAACCCTTTAATCTCTTTTTGATTTTTATAATTTGATCACCAATTAGACGCTTATCTATTTCCAATTGAGACTCCCCAGGCCCCCCAACAAAACCTAATGCCCCCCTCTGCCTTTCTAAATGCGTCCATGACTTTACAAGCCTTGTTTTTTGATACTCCAATTGCGCAAGCTCGACTTGTAATGCCCCCTCTCTTGTCGCAGCTCTTCTCTCAAAGATATCTAATATCAACCTAGTTCTGTCAATAATTTTTACTTTAAGAGCTCTCTCAAGATTTCTTTGCTGAATGGGTGAGAGTTTCCCATCTATTATAACCAAATCTATTTCTAAGTCTTTTATTTCACGTGATGCAGATTCTAAGAAACCACTACTAAATAATGTAGATGAATTGGGTTTATCCACCTTGATAATTTTCTGACCCTTAATTACAATCCCCAAAGAATGCGCCAGCATAACAGCCTCATTGAGACAATCTTCTGAGTCTATGGAACTTGTCCTGTAATATTGCTTTAGTTCCGGATGATAAATTATTGATTTATATATATTATTTTCTGTTGAAAGCATAACGATCAGTAATAGTCTTGGCTAGTTCTAAACAAATGTTCCACATCATGGATGCTATCTGCTAGTGAGAATAAAACTATCCGATCATGTAATTCTATCCTGGTATCGCCGTCAGGTCTTATCACAGATTCTTTCCTTAGGATTGCACCAAATCTTAGCCCGTCAGGTATATCTGCTTCCTTTATTGTTTTTCCAATAAGTGGAGATGCATCTACTACTTCTGTTTCCAGAACCTCTATTTCACCATTATACAATGAATGAGCATCTCGTATCCTCCCCCTTCTTAAATACCTAAGAATACTTGATATAGTTGAAGCCCGAGGATTTATAAATGTATCAATTTCAAGTTTTGATTGCAGATCATTATAATTATTATCAGTCAATAAAGTGAGTGTCTGTTTAGATCCCATTTCTTTTGCAATAACTGAAGATATTAAGTTAACATTATCATTATTTGTTAAAGCTACAAATGCATCAGATCTTGTAATTCCAGCTTGTTCTAAAAGATTTTTATCCAAGACATTACCATTTAGAACTATTGATTTTCCAAGTTCTGTTGCAGCTTTTTGTGCAATATCCTTATTTAACTCTATGATTTTTATGTTTATATTAGAATTACTTGACTCAAGAGATTTTGCTAAGTATGAGCCCACATTGCCAGCACCAGCAATAATTATATTGTGAGCTTCTGTTTCACGATGACCCAATATTGTCAAAACTCTTTTTACATGCTCTGAGTCACATATGAGATAAATTTTATCATTTAAACGAATAACATCTTTTTGAGTAGGCACAATAATTTCACCATCACGATTTATACCCACAACAGTACATGTTACTTCAGGAAACTGTTTTGTGAGAGAACCTAAGGATTGATTAACCAAATCAAAGCTCTCGCCTATATTTACCCCAAGAAGAGATATTCTTTTATCTGCAAATTCCAATATTTCAAAAGCACCAGGAAGAGCAAGGTTTTTTAATATTGATTCCCCTATCTCTCTTTCTGGTGAAATCAAAACATCTATTGGAATATTATCGGTTGTAAATAGATTTTCATATTCAGGATTTAAGAAATTATTTGACCTTATTCTAGCAATCTTAGTCGGTATATTAAATAAGATGTGCGCTATATGGCAAATAACCATATTAACCTCATCAAATTGTGTTACAGCAATAATAACATCAGCATCCCCTGCCCCCGCTTCATCCAATACGTCAGGATAGGATCCATTGCCTTTTATAGTCCTTACATCAAGTGACTTATTGATATTTTCAATTAAATCAGCGTAATTATCTATGACTGTTACATCATTTTTTTGAATTGATAGCTGTTCAGCAATTCCATATCCTACCTGACCAGCACCACAAATAAGAATTTTCACTTAACCTCCAAGAGTTATTTTTCAATACCTAGATATTTTAATTTACGATGCAAAGCAGTTCTTTCCATTCCGATGAAATCTGCAGTTTTAGAAATATTACCATTGAATCTAGCCAATTGAGAAATGATGTAATTTCGTTCAAATAAATCCCTTGCTTCTTTCATATTATATGAAATTAAAACCTCGCTGTTTGATATATTTGGGTTATTTTCTTTAATTTCAATAGGTATATAATCTGGTGTAATGATAGTGTTTCCATCAGAGTTTAGACGCAATATAATATTATCAATAACGTTTTTCAATTCTTTTATGTTTCCGGGCCATGAATATGATTGAAAAATAGCTATAGAGTCTTCAGTTAAAGATATTGCATCTTCTAAAAAATATTCAATTAAAATTGGAATATCTTCCTTTCTATCTGATAAACTTGGAATATGTAATTGATCTATAGAAATTCTATTAAAGAGATCTTCAGAAAACAATCCCAAAGCTATATATGACTTTAGATCCTTTGAAGTACTGGATATCAAACGGAAATCATTTACAACATCCGATTTTCCATTAATTAGACTCAATAATACTCTTTGAGCATCCATATCCATATTAGAAATTTCATTTATAAAAAGCGTTCCTCCATTAAGATCTTCAAAAAAAGTTTTTTGATCTATTTTATTAATTGATAAATATTCTTGCATTTTAGATGGATTAAAGTGTTCGGCATTAATCTCTACAAATAAGTTTTTTGAACGATTTGATTTATTATGTATTAAGCGTGACACAAGCTGTTTACCAACACCAATTGATCCAGTAATCAATATTCTGCTATTGGTTTGTCCTAATTTATCTATACCATGCCTTAATTGTATGACATGATTTGAAATCCCAGTATATTCGCTTGCAAAATTAGATTTATTCTTAATCTCTGTGATTTCTTTTTTTAATTCATAAGTCTCAGTTGCCCTTCTGATTACATGAAGAAGACGCTCAGTTTTAAATGGTTTTTCAAGATAATCATATGCACCAATTTTTATTGCAGTTACGGCAGTATCAATATTGCCGTGACCAGATATAATCACTATTGGTATCTTAGGATACAACTTATGGACCTCTTGCAAGAGCTCTATACCATCCAATTTACTACCCTCAAGCCAAACATCCAATATAATTAAGTCTATATTATTTTTATTAATTTCAAGAAGGGCTGCATCACTATTTTGTACACTGAGACTTTTATAACCCTCATCTTCAAGAACACCTGATATTAACTTACAGATATCAATTTCATCATCAATAATTAAAATATTTTTTTTATTACTCATTCATCATCTCTAAGTCGTTGTTTAATGTTTTTGGAATGAATAATGTTACAATTGCACCAATAACAGAACTATTTTCTGTTAATTTGTTATCTAGCTTTATTATTCCTTTATGAACTTCAATAATATTTTTTACAACTGAAAGCCCTATTCCTGTACCCATTTCCCTAGTTGTATAGTAAGGTTCAAGTAGCTTATCAGTGTCATTTGATGGAAAACCTATCCCATTATCTTTAATTTGGATTGATACTTCTTCACCTAGATCTTTTAATGAGATTTCAATTAAACCTTCGGTAATATTCTTATTATTTGAAAAAATTGATTCGGATGCATTTTTTATTAAATTTATCAATGCTTGACTAATCAGCCTTCTGTCAAAGTTAAATATAATCTCATCTTCCGGAAGATCCATTTTAATTTTTATGGATTCAAAAGTTATCTTTTGGAGTAAAACTGCTTGTCTTATGGTATCACAAATATCATATTTGCTCATATTAGCTGATGGGACTTTGGCGAAAGCCGAAAACTCATCGACTATTTTCCCTAAGTCACCCACCTGCCTTATTATTGTGTCAGTGCAGTCTTCAAATACTTCAATGTCGCTAACAATTTGATCCTTGTATTTTCTTTTTAATCTTTCTGCAGAAAGCTGAATGGGTGTTAGCGGGTTTTTAATCTCATGAGCAATACGTCTTGCTACATCAGCCCAAACTGATGTTCTTTGTGCATCAAATAAATCTGTTACATCATCAAAGGCAATGACCATAGAGCTCTTTGTGGATTTTTCTTCTTTGGTTATCTTAATGTGCAAATTTCGATTATAGTCATTAATTTTTACCGAAATATACTCATCAATATTTTCTCGACTTTTATATGCTTTTATTAGAATATCTGAGAATTGTGGCATTATATCAATGATATTCGTCCCTAGAATTTCACTAAGTTCATTATTAAAAAAGCGACAAGCAGAAGTATTTGCAATTTGGATATTTCCATTATTATCAATACTCAAAACACATGAGGTAATCCCAGATAAAACTGCTTCTGTAAATTTTCGTCTTTCGTCTAACAATTGGTTATTTGAGATTAGATTTTCTCTTTGATATTTCAAATCAGAAGTCATATTATTAAATGTATTAACTAGGTTATACATGTCGTAATCAATTTTTGACTTGTTTTCAATATTAACTCCCAAATCACCTTCTGAAACACGTTTTGATGCATAAATTAGTCTTGCAATTGGCGCTGACAATCTATTTGCAAAGTAAATACTAAACCAAATTGCCACAGTTAAAAACACCAAGGAGAAACCAACATATTGCAATGCAAATGTAACCTGAGTATCAAATCTTCTTTTTTCAAGATCGGTATATTCATTTGTTGTTAATGTCAATTGTTTTAAATGATTTATAACCAAGGGATCAACTGCCTTATATATCAGTAAATAACCGTCAATGAAATCTGGAAGTAATACAAATGCACTAACCATATTATAATCATTTGGTTTAAAAATGACTATGTCACCTTGGTCCGCTCGATTAAAAGACAATGCTTCTGGCTTTGAGTAGCCAATTTCATATGCAGGTGTGGTTGTACTAATTAATACATTTCCTTCTCTATTAATGATGTATGCACCACTTAGTTTTCTTAATTTTGCTTGTCTAAGAAAATACTCTGCAAAAGCATTAATATTTGTTTCAAAAACATTGGCAGAATTATTTAAATCTAATTTCATTGCATCTATTTCAGCTCGTAAATTGTTTGAATGTTCTCTTAAATAACTATTTGCAACAATATTTGATTTTTCAAGCATTGACTTTGTTCTATCTGAGAACCATTTATCCAACCCCCTATCAAGAGTAATCGTTGCAAGTACAGCCACTACTAATGCAGGCAATGCTGATACAATACCAAATAAAGTTATCAATTTAATCTGCAAGCTTGCACCTGCAATATTTTTTTTCCTTGCGAGTAATATCTGTGAAAACTTACTTATGATTAGCAAAACCATCATTGCGATAAAAACAGTATTTGCAGCAAAAAGTAAAAAAATAACAGTATTAGAAGGGATGAAAACTTGTCCAGTCAATATTAGCCAAGTAGAAGAAATAAGGAAGATTGCCAAAAATAAAATAGCAATATTAAAGAAAATCTCTCCATAACTAGAGAGGATTGACTTGAATGGATTAAGAAACTTTGATG
>JADHLM010000053.1 GCA_016780665.1 Hyphomicrobiales bacterium
CATATATGTCCTTCAAACCATTCCCTAATTTCATCTTCGGATGGATTTTTGTTTTTTTGCAAAAGATCAACAGCACTCATTACTAATCCTGGAGTGCAAAAACCACATTGAAGAGCATGATTATTTTGAAAAGCTTTTTGTATTGGATGTAAATTATCACCATCTGATAGCCCTTCTATAGTTGTAATATCTTTGCCATTTACTTGCATTGCTAATGTGGTACAGCTTTTTACAGAGTCCCCATTAATGTGAACAACACATGCTCCACATTGACTTGTGTCACATCCAACGTGTGTTCCAGTAAGACCAATCTTTTCACGTAAGAAATCAACCAATAAGATATTGTCATCAATAGTCTCTGAGTATTCTTTACCATTTATCTTGATATCTATTTTTGCCATTAATTCGATCCCTAAGCTTATTTGTTATAAAAATACAGGAATGATAAAACAAATACAATGATTGCAAATATTATCTTATTTCTTCTGGTTGCAAACAAACCACCATTATTTTGTTTAATATCCATTTCTACTGCCTTCGATAAATCATCAGAGTTTGTTGATGAATTAAAGTAATTTTCTAGGTTATTGAAGAATTGATCAGCTAATGTCTTTGAAGCGCTTTGGATCAATCTTTGCCCTACTTGAGCAAGCTTACCTCCCACCTGAGCATCAACATCGTATACTAATTTTGTTGTATTAGCATCACCATCTATTAAATTTACTACTGCTGAACCTTTTGCAAAACCTGCAGCGCCACCTGATCCTTGACCGGTGATCTTATAGCCATTGGGTGGATCTATATCTGACAAATTGATCTTACCTTTAAACTTGGCTTTAACAGGTCCAATTTTTATCTCAACAGTTGCTTCAAATTCATCCGCAGAGGTTTGTTCCACACTTTGTGCACCAGGTATTGTCTCTTTTAATACATCCGAACTATTCAGAGCTTCCCATACTTGCATTCGCGGTGCCTGAATTATATTTTCACCATTAAGTTTCATTTAATCTCCAACCTTGTTACATTATTATTATTTGAATAAAAAACTCAAGAATTCTTTTTGTATAATTAAAAAAAATAATATAAAAAAACTAACTTTTATATAATATCTAAAGTATACATATACGATAATAGTTTAATAAAAAAATGATTCATAGGTATTCTAGAAAAATTATGACAGACATATGGTCTGATCAGACAAAGTTTTCTATTTGGTTAGACATTGAGATAAGTGCACACGAAGCACTGGAAGAAAATGGTCTGATCGAAAAAGGTTTAACAGATAAAATAAAAGAAAAAACACGAAATATTCAATTTGATAATAAAAGAATATTAGAAATTGAAAAGAAAACCCAACATGATGTAATTGCATTTCTGACATTCATATCTGAGACAATAGGTGAAAAAAATGCTCGTTATTTACATCAAGGAATGACATCTTCAGACTTACTCGATACTAGCTTATGTATTCAGCTTAAAAGAGCGTCTAAATTAATAATTGATAATTTAGATAATCTTCTGAATGAACTGTCTGTCAAAGCTCATGAACATAAATATCTCCCAACAATCGGAAGAAGCCATGGTATTCACGCAGAGCCTACAACAATAGGGTTAAAATTTGCTCAAGCATATGCTGAATTTTCAAGAGCAAAAGATAGAATGATAAGTGCAGAAAAAGAGATATCAATTTGCGCAATATCAGGAGCTGTTGGTACATTCGCAAACATAGACCCATCAGTTGAAAACTATGTTGCAAATAAACTTGGGTTATCAAGTGAAACAATTTCAACGCAAGTCATTCCAAGGGATAGATATGCTTATTTCTTCTCTATTCTGGGAATCATTGCAGGCTCAATTGAGAGACTGTCCACTGAAATAAGGCATTTACAACGAACGGAAGTTGATGAAATGTCAGAACAATTTCAAAAAGGACAAAAAGGTTCCTCTGCAATGCCACATAAAAGAAATCCTATACTCACAGAAAACTTAACTGGCATATCAAGATTAATAAGAAGTAGTGTTATACCATCACTGGAAAACATAGCTCTTTGGCATGAACGAGATATTTCACATTCATCAGTAGAACGAGTAATAGCACCTGATACAACAACCTTGATTGATTTTGCATTAGCAAGGCTTACAAATGTAATCAAAAATATAGGGGTAAACAAAGAGAATATCGCAGCAAACCTTAATAAGCTCAATGGATTAATTTATTCACAAAGAATATTACTACTTTTAACTCAAAAAGGTCTAAGTAGAGAAGCTAGTTACGAGCTTGTCCAGAGGAATGCAGCTGTTTCTTGGGAAAAACAAACTGATTTTCAAAAAATAATAGAGTCTGATCCTGAGATATCAAAGTTGTTAACAGGAGAAGAAATTTCAGATCTATTTTCTCTTGAATACCACATGAAAAATGTCAATTACATTTTTGACAAAGTATTCGCAAGCAAAAAATCATTGGATAATATACATGAAAAAAAATAAATTATATGAAGGCAAAGCAAAGATACTTTACAAAGGCCCAGAACCGGGAACGCTTATCCAACACTTCAAAGATGATGCCACTGCAAACAATAACGAAAAGATGGAAATTTTTGAGGGTAAGGGAGTAATCAACAATAGAATATCAGAACAATTATTTACATTATTATCTTCCATTGATATACCCCATCATTTTATCAAAAGGCTTAATATGCGTGAGCAGTTAATCCACGAAGTGGAAATAATACCTCTAGAAGTTGTAATTAGAAATATCGCCGCTGGATCTTTAACCAAAAGATTAGGAATAAAATCTGGTGAAAAGTTGAGTAGGGCATTAATAGAATACTATTTCAAGGACGATATATTAAAAGACCCCCTAGTGAGTGAAGACCACATCTTAACCTTTGGGTGGGCAAATCAAAATGAACTGGATGAAATCTCTACTCTTGCATTAAGAATAAATGATTTTCTTGTTGGTTATTTTTCTGCCCTCAAAATAGAATTAATAGACTTTAAGATTGAGTTTGGCAGAATGTATAAAAATGAAGAGATGTATATTGTTCTAGCAGATGAAATTAGTCCTGACTCTTCTAGACTATGGGACTCTGAAACAAAGAGAAAACTTGATAAGGATGTTTTTAGAGAAAATTCTGGATATCTTCTAGATGGCTACAATGAAGTAGCAAAAAGGATGGGATTATTAATAGAAAATAAAGCTTCAAAAAACAGCAAACCAACATTAGTCAAGGGATAACAATGAAAGCTAGGGTATTTGTAAGACTAAAGAGTGAGGTTCTTGATCCACAGGGACAAGCAATAGAAAGCGCTCTAAAAAATCTGAACGAAAATAACATTAAAAATATCCGACAAGGCAAACTTATTGAAATGGATATTGAAGCAAAAAATGTCCAAGAAGCAAAGAAAAGTATTGAAGATATTACATTAAAACTTCTAGCAAATACGGTGATTGAAGATTACAAAATAGAAATAGAATAAAATGGAAATATCAATAATACGCTTCCCAGGCACAAATTGTGAAGTTGACACCTATAATGCTGTTAAGAAAGTGTTAGGTATAACCTCAAAAATACTTTCATGTAAAGACACTGTCATTCCAAAATCTGACTTAATTATTATACCTGGTGGTTTTTCTTATGGAGATTATCTCAGATCTGGAGCTATTGCAGCGAGAGAGCCAATCATGAGCGATTTAATCAAAAAAGCTAAAAATGGTGTAAATATATTGGGAATATGTAATGGCTTTCAAATTCTAACTGAATGTAATCTACTTCCAGGTGCTCTATTAAAAAACAGTACCTTAAAATTTATTTCCAAAATTACCAATATCCAAATTACAAGAAATGATACATTTTTCTCAAAAGATTATGATAAAAATCAATCTGTAAAAATTCCTGTGGCACACCATGACGGGAACTATTTTGTAGATCAAGAGACACTAAGAGCGATTGAGGAGAACGCTCAGGTTGCCATGAGGTATGCCGAGCCAATTAATGGTTCATTAAATAACATTGCAGGACTGTACAATAATAGTTTTAATATTTTGGGTATGATGCCCCATCCCGAAAGAGCAATTGACAATCAAACAGGATCAAATGACGGCATTAAATTATTCCAATCAATGCTTAAAAGCATGAGTCTATAATGCCTGATAAAGATATTTATCAATCACACGGAATAAACGAGGACGAAAAGAAGTTACTTCTTGAGTCTTTAGGTAGAGAACCAACTATTACCGAAATTGGAATTTTTTCCGTGATGTGGTCTGAACATTGTTCTTATAAATCATCAAGATATTGGCTCAAAGAATTACATACCTCAGGTAAGCAAGTTATCCAAGGACCAGGGGAAAATGCTGGAGTCGTTGACATTGGAGACAATCAAGCAGTCATTTTTAAGATGGAGAGTCATAATCACCCCTCATTCATTGAGCCTTATCAAGGTGCAGCAACAGGTGTTGGTGGTATTATGAGAGATGTTTTTACAATGGGAGCCAGACCTATTGCATTATTAAACTCACTGCGTTTTGGCGAAATAAATCACCCAAAGACAAAGTATTTATTATCTGGTGTCGTTAGCGGTATTGGTGGTTATGGAAATTGTGTAGGTATACCAACTATATCTGGTGAAACAGGTTTTGATATCTCATATAATGGGAATAATCTTGTAAATGCAATGTGTGTTGGACTAACCACCCATGATAAAATCTTTTATTCCAAGGCATCCGGAATTGGAAATCCAGTGGTCTACGTTGGAGCAAAAACTGGACGTGATGGGATACACGGAGCTACAATGGCATCTGGTGAATTTGATGATGAATCAGAAAAAAATAGACCAACAGTGCAAGTGGGTGATCCATATGCAGAAAAACTTCTTTTAGAAGCATGTCTGGAATTAATGCAGGAAGATGCAATAGTTTCCATTCAGGATATGGGTGCTGCTGGTCTAACATCTTCTTCTGTTGAGATGGCCGATAAAGGACAAGTTGGAATTGAATTAAATTTGGATAAAATACCAACGAGACAAAAAAACATGACTGCGTATGAAATGATGTTGTCTGAGAGCCAAGAGAGAATGCTTATGGTATTAACACCAGAAAAAACTCAGCTAGCAAAAGAAGTTTTTGAAAAATGGGGGGTCGATTTTGAGATTGTTGGACAGATTACTGACACAAACAATTTAGTTGTTAAACATAAGAATAAGGTAGAGGCTAATATTCCGATAACCTATTTAACTGATAGTGCACCAATATACAAAAGAGATGTATCACCGCGAAAACAAAAACAAAAATCTACTGCAAAGATTAATCAGAACATTGATATTAAAGATACAATACTAAAGCTATTAAATTCACCAAATATATGCTCTAAAAAATGGATATGGGAGCAATATGATAGATCAATCATGGCAAATACATTGAATCCGGCAGGAGATGATGCTGGAATTGTAAGAATTGAGGGAACAAAAAAAGCAATTGCAATGTCATCTGATGTTAATCCGAAATATTGTACTGCAGATGCAAAGAAAGGCGCTAAACAAGCAGTGGCTGAATGCTGGAGGAATATAATTTCTATGGGTGCAGAACCTCTTGCAATAACTAACTGCTTGAATTTTGGTAATCCAGAAAAACCGGAAATTATGTATGATTTTGTAAAAACTATTGAAGGTATCACAGAAGCATCAAGAGAACTTAATTTCCCAGTTGTTTCAGGTAATGTCTCCCTCTACAATGAGACTAATGGTAAGCCAATTAACAACACACCAACTATTGGAGGTGTGGGTTTAATTAATGACATTAGTTTTCTAGAAAAATTTGGACATATGTTAGAGGGTGATCAAGTTTTTTTAATAGGAAACAAAGGTAAAAATTTGAGTTGTTCTGCCTTTGAAGAAGTTATTATGGGAAGAAACACAGAAGATCCTCCTGATGTAAATCTTAAAACTGAAAAAATAAATGGTGAGATCGTGAAAAAACTCATCAATGATCAGTTACTATCTAGTTGCCATGATATTTCAGATGGCGGCTTAATAATTTCGATTTGTGAATTATTAATTAAATCAAATATCGGCGCTGATATAAATATCGCAAACAATGGCAATATCTTAGAAGAATTATTTGCAGAGAATCAATCAAGATATATTATTTCTGTTTCATCAAGCAACCAAGATAAGATGTTTGAAATACTAAATAATGCGTCGATTCAATATCATCACTTAGGAAATATTAAAGGGAATGAATTGAAAGTGAATGATAAAATAGTTATATCTTTAAATGAATTAAATGAAGCATTTGAAAATTTAATTCCTGAGTTAATGGCAAGTTAAAGGTAACATTATGAGTATGAAATTATCCGAGCTTCAAACACTAGTACAAAATGCCCTTCCTGATGCAATTATAGAGATAAAAGATCTTGCTGGTGATGATAATCACTATTCAATAATGATCAAATCAGAACAATTTAGAAATAAATCACGCCTTGAACAACATCAAATCGTTTACAGTGCTCTACAAGATAAAATGGGAACAATCTTACATGCACTTCAAATCAAAACCATTTCAATTTAGTGAGGATAAAATGGACCAAGATATTAATACATGGATTAGCAATAAAATAACTTCTTCTGATGTAGTTTTATTCATGAAAGGAACTCCTGAAATGCCACAATGTGGTTTTTCAAATCAAGTTGTTCAAATACTTAACTATCTGGAAGTTGAATTTTCTTCTGTAAATGTCTTAGAAGATGAAACTGTAAGAAACGGTATTAAAGAATTTACAAATTGGCCAACCATACCTCAATTGTATGTAAAAAATGAGTTCGTTGGCGGCGCAGATATTGTTAGAGAAATGTTTGAAGAAAACGAACTAAAACAATTCTTTACCGACAAGGGTATTAAGACAAACTAATTATCTTGAATAGAACTCGATCACCAAATTTGGTTCCATTTGAACCGGATAAGGCACATCATCTAAATTTGGTACTCTTTTTATTGAAATTTTGAAGCTATTTTGCTCGAATTCAATATATTCCGGTATATCTCTTTCCTGACTCTCAATAGATTGCAAGACCATTGGAATTGTTCTTGATTTTTCTCTAACCTCAACAACATCACCAATTTTTAATCTATAACTTCCAATATTTGTTTTTTTGCCGTTAACAGTTACATGACCGTGATTAACATATTGTCTTGCAGCAAAG
>JADHLM010000003.1 GCA_016780665.1 Hyphomicrobiales bacterium
ACTGAAATCGCCAGCTCTTCTTGTAGCGACACGACCACCAAACCCACGTGATTTTTCAAAAAGCTCAACGTCTGCATTATTTTTTATTGTATTAGCAAGAGCTAAACCAGAAATACCCGCACCAATGATTGCAATCTTGACCATAATATAATTTATTTATGAATAACGATGAATTATAAACCAGAGATAAGTTGTTCTAACTTCTTCTTACTTTTCCCAACAACCTTAGTAGAAGCTACTTGATTTAAGTTGCTTTTATCATCATCCACAACAACTATAGCAATCATGCCCATACTTTTATGCGGTGAGCATTGATATAAATATATGCCAGGTTCAGTGAATGTAAAGCTAAACTCTTTTCCAACTTTTGAAGGCTTTTGGGGTACATCGGCTTCATCTGGATATGCGATAAATTCCACGTTATGCCCAGGTGATGTTGGTAACCAGTTGATTGTATCATTTGAGTTGATGTATATGACATCTTGTGAGTAGACCATTTTTTCTCCATCACTTCTTTTGTTTAGCATATCAATATCTAACTGGGCTGACTGTACATTACCATTTAATGCTAAAAAAATAATTGCAGATAGCGAAAACATAAAAAATTTATTCATAAGTACCTCTTTTTTTCCAATGTTAAAGAAACGTATTACCTATGTAATAAGATTATAATAATGCAACCTCATGGTTTATTTACTTTTATAGGATATTTTCTATCTGGATAACAGGTTCTGCAAATTTCACACTCAACACCAAAGCATGACCTTGCTTGACAAAATTCTCTGGCATAAAAAATTATTTGAAGATGTAACTTATTCCATAGACTCTCAGGGAATAATTTTTTCAAATCACGTTCTGTTTGAGTTACATTTTTTCCATTAGTAAGTCCCCAACGCTGAGCGCATCTGTGAATGTGTGTATCAACGGGAAATGCAGCAAATCCAAACCCTTGAGACATAACAACAGAAGCTGTCTTATGCCCAACTCCCGGTAATCTTTCTAACTCCTCAAATGTATTTGGTACATTAGAATTATGATCATCAACTAATATTTTTGAGAGTTCCTTTATTGCAGATGATTTTTGTGGAGCAAGTCCACAAGGCCTGATTATTTCATAGATCGTATCTATATCTAATTTATTCATATCGATGGGATTGTCTGCTAATTTAAATAAGTGCGGTGTTACTTGGTTCACTCTAAGGTCAGTGCATTGTGCACTAAGCAATACTGATATCAAAAGTTCAAATGAGTTTTTATGATCAAGTGGTATGGGGGGATTGGGATAAATTCTATTTAATATTTGTATAATATATTTAACACGTTCGGATTTAATCATTTGTATTTTAACTTACAGTTGTTGTAATTAATCATTATAATCACTTTTCTAGTCTGATAAAGGAATTAAGGAATGTTTAAAATTTTTCTAATTTATTTTATTTTATTAATATTCAGCCAAAACACATTTAGCGAAGAAATAAAATGTTCTGCTGATAAAGTAGCTGTAACTGACGCAGATACAATAAGTGTTTGTGGCTTAAAAATAAGACTAAATGGAATATCAGCTGCGGAAAGAGGTCACATAACCTATAACTCTTGCAAAATTAAAACAAAAAAAATAATCCATCAATCAGATGAAATCTCCTGCAAATTAACTGGAGAAAAAACCTACGACCGTTTTGTTGGCATATGCAAATTAATAAATAATAATATTATTGTAGATTTACAAGAAAAGATCGTAGGAAGTGGCTGTGCAAGAGATTGTAAAAGATACTCTCATGGAAGATATGTAAAATTTGAGACAGACAAATCCAGAAATTTACCTTTACCAAATTATTGTAATTAATAAGTTGGACACGGTATTTTATGATATGATATGTTCTCTTAATAAGGGGCCATAGCTCAGCTGGGAGAGCGCTTCGCTGGCAGCGAAGAGGTCGGGGGTTCGAGCCCCCCTGGCTCCACCAAATACCTAATGTTTAGAAAGCGTTTAAATTCGACAAAAGCCAAGGCTGAAAAAGGTTTCACTACTCCATAGGCTGGATAGTAAAGACTTTAAAGTCTAAACCCATACTTTTGTCTTTTTCAACCTCTTCCGGATCACTCATGAAAGCACCGAAAGCATTAAAGTCTTTAATTTCACCTAACCATACCATTCCATTGTCACCCTCGCGTATAAGAGACCATTCTCCAATCCATTGACCAGGTTCACCATTCATATCGTCAGTAATTCTTTTCTGGATTTCTTCTCAAGAGCAAGTGTAAGTTGCTCTAACCATTGTGTTAATGATAAAATTATCCTTCTGTAACTATTTTAATTTAGTTTAAATTATATGATTCTTGTGAAATAACTATGACAATTGTACAGTTAATCCCTGCAGGCCTTATTTCAAGGCCTGCGAGATCACAGATTTCACACCTTAATGTTTCGATGCCATCAAGGCGTAACCTTTCTTTTTAACTTCATAATTTTTAATAAATAAAAAATATCAAGCCTGTTTGTAATTTACATAGTAAAATTAGATGGCATCATTTTTACGGGAGGAGGATGTAAAAGACTCATCTAATGATTTTACTAATGTTGGAGACATATCTCTGAATGTAATCTTTGAAAAGTGTAACCTTTGGATACAAAAATCGGTTAAGTAAATACCCCAAACTCTTTTGTCACTCGAACGTTCTTTACATATAAGATTAAAATTTTCCAGTCTCTTTAGATATCTATCAAAAGCTGGCTGTTTGGGTTTGCCAGATACAATACTGTTGTATAAGTTTTCAATCCCATTAATACCTTGGTACTTTAATAATCTAAGTAATAACTCGAGCGAGTAACTTTCTTCAAGGAAATACTTTAAGGCCTCATCTTGTGATAAGATGACCATCTTTTCCATTAAGGTAGAGTCAGTCCACTTTTCCCATTCTATATTATTCAAATCCACGCACTCCATATGTTATTTAAATCAAAAAAAAAGTAGAGATAAAATAACTTTATTAAGTAACTGTTTTAACAATTTAAAAAAAACTTTTTTATAAAAATAGCATAGAACTAAATTTTATTTAACAAATATTACTATCTAAAATAATGCGTTATTTTAAATAATAATAACTATATATATTTATTTTTATGATCACAAGCGACTGTAATTAATGAATATTATTTATTATCTTGATAGATAGTAACTTATTTAGTTAGTTATTTTAATAATTTATAATAAATATTAAAATTTAATTTTTGCAAAAGATACTATCATTAATATGTTTTTTATTATGGATCAGTAAGTTGGTATTTAAGTTCTTTGCAAGAAGTTTTAGTTCAAATACTTGGAGCACAACCCCAACTTCTCTGTAATATCAATCTTATTGATATAAGCATGTCTATTTGGCATTAGAATTCAAGTCCATCAACCCCAATAATTGCCTAAAATTTAGGCAATTATTTGATCGTTTGCATTTTTAGTGCTAACATTTATCAATAACTAAATCAATATATGGATAGGTTATGAAAAAATTATTTTTTACATTAATTGGGATATTAGCCCTACCACTAACTTTCATTAGTATTGCTAGTGCTGACATATACGATGATTTGCAGATGGTCTTCCTAGCTGATGATCAAATCTTATATAACGAGACGATATCAACTCTTGAACCACAGCTTGATCCTTTGCAGTCAGCATATAATGAGAGTGAATTAAGTTATAACTCAATCAATAATGACTATAATATTCTCATTGATGAACAAACAGAATTTGAAACAGAGTTGTTAGCTTTAGAAACAAAAATTGATAGTTTAGCCCAAGAGCAAGATTTACTAGAAAATAATTACAACGAATTGACTCTAAACCTTGTTGCAAAAGAAACTGAACTAGAGGGTTATCTCCAAATATTTTCTATTCTAAACCCAGATGATCCAGAATATACTGAATTTCAGAACAGGATTGATCTAGCAGAGTCAGATATGGTAGATTTATTTATTTCGTTAAATGAAGCTCAACTATTGATAGATAATAATCTGCAAAATTTAGAAACAACATCTCTATCCCAAATTGAGATTGAAAATTCTCTGAATATACTTAATGAAAATATTGATATATCCGCAGCTAATTTATCAAGCGCTCTAGAGCTATTTGAATTAGCTGGTAGTGAATTAGCCACCCTACAAGATCAGATAAACCAAACTAGCACGTTATATGATTCAGAGCTAACTGCCGTAACTAATAAACTTCTCGAACTAAATGAAGAACAGCTAGACGCTCTCTATAGATCCTTAAAGAATGTTTATGATAAGGAAGACAGAGTTCTTCTGATAAGCTCTAATGATCTCTCTTTAATCATTGAAAACGATTACAACAAAAAACAGATTAATGATCTGACCAAAGCTTACGAAATAGAAGAGAAATTTATTTCCAAAGGATATGATCTTCTACTAAAAGCTGAAGAAAAGAATAATGATAAGTTTCTTGAGTTAGCACAGAAAGCCTTTGATAATGCAGACAAGCAAAAGTCTAAATTTCTAGAAAAAATTGAAAAAGAAGAGGTCAAAAAAGAAAAGAAAGCCTCAGATAAAGCTGAGAAGAGTGAAAAGAAAGCCTCTGATAAAGCTGAGAAGGCTGAAAAGAAAGCCTCAGATAAAGTTGAGAAGGCTGAAAAGAAAGCCTCAGATAAGGCTGAGAAGAGTGAAAAGAAAGCCGCCAAAGAAGCAAAAGAGAAGTAGCTATTTTCAGTCAAAAAAAAATATGTCATACTTTTTGAATGAGTTTTGAACAAGTTCAAAAGTATAGCAACCTGTTATCTGTATTTAGAGAAAAATCTATAGCAAATAAAGATAAACCCTACCTATGGTCAAAGCAAAATTCTGACTATACATCAATAAGCTGGTTGCAAACATACAAAGCTATAAATAATCTTGCCAATTATCTTAAATCTATTGGAATTAAAAATGATGCAAGAGTATTACTTGTCTCTGAAAATAGACCTGAATGGCAAATAAGCGATATTGCAATTATGGCGGCAGACGGCGTAACTGTTCCAGCTTACATAACTATAACCTCTCAGGATTACGAATATATAATTAATCATTCTGAGTCTATGGTTGTTATTGTTTCTAGCCAATCCTTATTTGAGAAAGTTGCCAATGCAATTAACAAATTAAAAAAAACAATCCATGTAATTATCATAGATGACTTTGATACTGAAGCATCTGATTTCATCAAATTACACAATTGGGCTGATATACAAAAAGAAGTTAATAAAGAAGCAATTGATTTAATAGAATTAGAGTCAAAGAGAAAAGTTAGAACTGATCTTTCTTGTATTATTTATACCTCTGGTACATCAGGTTCCCCAAAAGGAGTAATGTTGAGTCATGGTTCAATACTGCATAATTGTGAGGGTGCCTATAAAATATTGAAACCAGCATTAGAGCATATTGAAGATGTATTATTTCTATCTTGGCTTCCATTATCTCATTCATATGAACACACACTTCAATTTTACAATCTATATTCAGGAAACCAGATATACTATGCCGAAGGTATTGATAAACTTCTACAAAATTTAGCTGAGGTAAAACCCCACCTAATGTCTGCCGTACCAAGATTTTATGAGAACTTACTACAGAAAATTTCTTCTCAAATGAGTAAAGAAAGTAAAATTAAACAAAAATTTTTTTATGACACTATCGCTTTGGGTAGAGAACATTATGAAAATGGTAAGTTACCTGTATACAAATCTATATACAACAAAATACTGTCCAAGCTTGTTAGAAAAAAAATTGGCAACAGATTTGGTGGTCGTCTAGTTGGATTAATTTCAGGGGGAGCTGCTCTTAACTATGAAGTGGGCATTTCACTTTACTCTTTAGGGATCCCAATTTATCAAGGTTACGGACAGACAGAAAGTGGCCCTGTTATTTCAGTAAACTACCCAGGTAATAATAAAATTAATACCGTAGGTCCCTTACTACCAAATACAAAAGTAAAAATATCTGATGATGGTGAGATACTGGTGATAGGCGAGAACGTAATGAATGGATATTTTAGAGATAAAAATGCAACAGATGCAGCTTTTGATGGGGAATGGTTAAAAACAGGTGATATCGGAGAGTTTGATAATGATAACTACTTGCTTATTACAGATCGTATGAAAGATATTATCGTTAACTCTGGAGGTGATAATATTTCTCCCACTAAGATTGAGTCATTATTAATTATGGAAGAAGGAATTTCACAAGCAATGGTTTTTGGTGATGGTGAAAAATATCTTGTTGCAATTATTGTCACTGACATGGATATAAATGATAATAAAGAAAAAACTAAAGCAATTATTGATACCTCAATTGAAAAGGTTAATGGTATTCTTTCAGCAATCGAAAAAATTAAAAATTATGTGCTAATTGACGAAGAATTTACAATTGATAACGAGATGATGACACCATCAATGAAGGTTAGAAGGTTCAAAGTAATTGAAAAATATAAAAAAGAACTAGATAACCTATATCATTAAAAGGTATCTATTTTTTTTCCTGTCTGCATCTTTTTGAGCAGTACTTCACATCATCCCAATTTAATAACCATTTTTTACGCCAGGTAAATGGTCGGTTGCATACAGGACAAATTTTTTGGGGTAAATTTTTATTCATATAGCTGTCTTCTATTCTTTAAGTAAAGCAAATAAGAGATAACTTCATATAAATAATAAGCTATAAAATAAATTATTTTGTACTCAAGTAATTTTTTAAGAAATCTATACTTATCAATATTCCCCCAAATTATTTTAAAAGCATCCACTCCAATATGTATTTGACTGCCATCAAATACATGTAATCTTCGCAAGATATCTGCTTTACTTTTTAGATTTATAGCCTCTGGTAAATTCTTATCACTTAAATCAATAAAATCCAGGTTCTTTGGTCGCTGCTTTTTGTAATGATTAATTTCCATCCTACAAATAGAACAGGAACCATTATAAATTACACTAATTTTAGTTTTACTCATAAGAAGAAAAGAAAAGTTACTAGTGGAACAGAGATTGTTCCACTAGTGTTTTAATTCATTTTGACTCAGATGTTGCAGCAGCCCAAATTACAACACCGAATGCGATTTTGTTAACAAAATCAGCTAGGTTGTAAATAAGGTTCAGTGAGTCGGCACTTCCTGCTCCGACATACCCGATTACGTAGCCTATAGGATAAATAGCCCAACCAACCGTAACAATAATCCTTAATGCATTAAATGCTTTTTGGGATGCTGGAGTTCCCTCGCTTGCACTTATTTTACTTGCTTCACCTACGAAAATTTCATAGATGATATAAATCCATGCAAGCATTCCAATAATAAATGCCAACCATACATTCATTGATCCAATTTCACCCAGATATCCTGCAATTAGCATAATAACGGATGCACTTAGCAATCTCCAAAATAATGATGCAGATACAACAGCAATTGCTGCAAGAATTAGATAAAATTCAACAATCTGTAATGGAACTGTTAAAAGCCAATCAACGTATCTGAATACAACTGGTGACTCACCTGTGGTAACCCATACATCACGCATATAAAAATAGTGAATTGCCGCAATACCAGTAACCATTGCAGCTACAGTTAGAGATGTCTTCCATTTCCCTACTGCTCTATCTCTTTCAACCCAGAAAAAGAAAGTGGCAGCGACCATCGCGGCTGAAATTATCCAAAAGCTAACACCTACTAAATCTGAAGGATTGAGTTGTCCTGTTGTCATAGTATTCTCCCTTAAAATTTACTATATAACTCCTACTCAAATACATAGAATATTTGAAAAAGATTACAAAAACAATAATTTTTTATAAATTATCAATTATTTGTCTGCTGTAATTGATTTAATCACCCTTTAATATTGGAATCTGATAAGTAAATTCATCTACCAAATGATAGCCGTCTAATGGCTCGAAATGATGCCTCTTTAGGACGTAATTTGGACTTACGACTCTGTAAGCAGAAATCTGTTTAGAAATATAAACGGCCTTTTCCCAAAAATCATCATCCCCAATAACGATAATAGTTTGTATTTTTTCTATTCCTGCGTGTGTTATTTTATTGTTAATATCAGATAATCTGTTGATCAAAAGATCTTCACTATTCATATGAACAAACTCAAGAAAATTACTCCTCGAATGAATGTTTAAGTCTAAATCCGATGGAGCATCATCAAAAATAGATAGATTTTCACTACTGATAATTGAAATAACGTTACCATAAATCTTTGACTTATAAACCTTAGAACCATTATCAGTAGCGCGATTTAATACCCTGTCTAACTTAAATAAGTCAAACTCATTTAACGCTGAGTTTTTAGAGTCGTATATTGCTTCGAGCCTTTTAACTAACATTGTATAAAATTCATCGTGCCTGGTTGTTACGCAGCTTTGCCCCTGGCAAATCACATATGCTTCCGTCGGTGAACTGCATAATTGTTGACCTAATACTGATATAGACTTCGCCACTTCTCCTGACACGATATCTTGATTTTTATTTAAATATTCTTCCTGTATTAATAAAATGCCAGTTAGTGCTTCCATATTTATAATATTTGGCCTATGTGAATTTTTTCTTACTGCTTGGTAATAATATTCATTAGCTTCTCTGCCCCCCCAAATATTGATAACATCCCATGGTACAACATTTAATAATTGATCTAGTTCTAACTTTTGCATTTCAATTTGATGGTCAAGATTTGTAAAATATATTGGAGTGCCATCGTCAAAGGGAAGAGAACTAAAAAGTTCTGTTATAGCAACTTGATGTAATTTTGGTAATTGAATAACAGTCACATTCCCACAAAGAAAAGACAGTATACTGGCAGTAATTACTGGTAAAATAGTGTTTGAACTGCCAACTATTAAAATTAGACCCTTGGGTGATATGACATATTCATAATTATCTGAAAGTCTCCGATTTACAGAGAGACATTCACTGTCATAAGAATTTGAAAAAGAATTACTCGGATTTTGAAAAATATTTTTTATGGTTTCCATAGAAAATAACTCTTTGAGCAGATTAATCTCAATTTTTACTCCATTCTCTGGATATCCAAATTCAGTCATTCTATGAAAGAATTTATTTTCAACATCTTTCCAATGCTTAGTCTTAATATAATTACTGATTTTTTCTAGTTCTGCTAACCTATCTTGCAAACTCTTTTTTTTCTGTCGTGATAATTTATCAGCAAACTCCGTGAGCCATGGATATTTTTTATATAAGTTGGCCTCAACATTGCTATTATTATCATTTTTAAACCTAGAAAAAAATCTAATCATCCACACCCTTCGCGTATTTTGAACCCTTCATCTTCTTTTGCGCGACGAGAATATATGAAGCCATTTTGGGATAAGTTTCTTTTTCCCATAACCGTATCAATTTGATTTTTATCATCAGCTGGCTTTACAAAATCTCCAGGCACAATCGCTTCAATGTAATCAAGAGTCGCAAAATTTAAATAATATAACAAGTAATCTTTACCAGGCTTCGGATTCTTGACTGGAGTCAAATCAGTAGGTGACTCTAACAAAGCAATATAAGTAAGAGGATGAGGATATTTGACCCATGCATCAGAAGTTTGAGGATCATTAGGTAAGCCTATAAATACACACAATGACTCTGTTAGACCCAACATATCTATTACTGGAGCTGATTTTTTAACCTTACTTCCTGTAAATATTTTATCTCCAGTTGCTCTTACAACCTGATCTAATGATGTAATGTGCGAAGGTAGTCTTTTTAGACCGCCTCCAATCATTAAAACTCCATTTTCACCTAGCTGCACAGGAGGGGCACCAAGAGATAATTTCATCATCAGAGCTTTGAACCCCGTCGGCTCAATGAACATCTTATATAAGCCAACTCCGCTAGCAATAAAGTATTTTGTACTATTTTTGCTCTGAAAAAACTTCCTCATTTCTTTTATATTTGGGCCTATTCTTTGCCAAATGGTGGAGTCTTTAGGACCTTTGTTAACTTTTGCTCCAAAAGAGACTGACAAACCTCTGTGCCTCAGAAAATCTGAACCAATTGCAGCAAAAGCAAGAAAGTCTGTCATTTCTGGTGCCATGTGAAATAAACACTCTCCATCATTTATCTCCTTACCAATGGACCAATCAATCAAATTACCATTAATTTTTCTAGATAAATCTAATGATAGATTTGATCTATATACATTAACGGGCCCTATTGTTCCCAATGTTGTGCCACTTGACATGAAGCTCATGCCAAAGGATTTATCTGAAAAATGTTCAATTAAGCGTGACTTCTGGCCATCTCCTCTCAAATCATCGGAGTGGATTCTTAATTTTATAAGATCATGTAATTTTATATCTTTCTTGAGTTTCCCATCATTATTTTCAGCTAAGCCACGGCTAAAAAATAACTTTTTGTAATAACCATTTTTATCATGACGTAAAAAAAACTCTAGATATGGATATATTAAACTATTCTGCAACCTCTCAGTATCATTTGGAGAGAAATCAGTCATAATGTTTTTATTAGACAGTACTTCCTGAAGTTTTTTTACATAGGGATCATCAATAACAAATGATTTTTCTATTGATAGATCTGCAGGCATTCCATGCCCATTAAAAGCTCCTATCATTATTCAACCCCCCTATTTATAAATAATGAATATCAAATTATCTCATAAGAAAATCTTATCAGATAATGAATAAGTCAACAAAGAATAAGAGAGTAATTTAAATACTGATGCATACATTGCTTCTGGAGATACCTTATATTTTCCTCTCCCATATGTCATGGCAATATCAAAATAGGATAAAGTGTTATAAATTGTACTAGCTCCAAATACGACGATGCCAAAAACGAAAAAAGCCCAGTTACCAGAAGGCCCAAAAATTAGTATTAAAAATGCAACCGTTGCCTCTGCTGTTGGCCAACATGCGGCAAATCTTGCGATTAATGCTGCAGACTCATCGATATTATACCTTGCTAAAACTTTTTTTGTTTCCCAAAGTTGGACTGCTGCATAAAACCCAGGTGTAAATATACAAGCAAAAATAAACAATACTAATGTGTATATGTTGTTAAAATTCTCTACCATCTAAAATCCTCCCTCTATTCTTTATTTGTTACAACATCAACTAACACTGCGATTATTAGATTTAATATTGTAATTGAACCAATTGCAATAAAACTATAAAAATAAATCCAAGCCCACCAAAATATTTCTTGCATTGGTAACATAACAGTTTCCCAACTGGATAGAGTTAGAACTTGAAAAAGAGTTATCATCGCAACGCCCAAATCACCCCAACGACCTGGGTCTGAAGTAGCGAATAAAATACTACCAATTGATGCATAAACATAAATTATAATAAACAGCAACAATGAAACATAAAAGACCCTTTTTAATGACTTTAGTAATGACTCAATGAGTTCCTTCAATTCGGGAATTGCTGAGATTAGTCTTAATACCCGAAAAATTCTTAACAACCTTAGAACAAGTATTGAGGAGTTTGGTCCTACAGGAATAATTGAGGCTATTACTATTATCGTATCAAATATATTCCATCCATCCTTAAAGAAATGTAACTTCCTTTTTTCTGCAAAAAATCGTATCGAAATCTCTACCACAAAAAAAAGAGTTATCAATACATCCAAGGAATGAAGAATAAATAGAATACTTGGTGGTATATTATATGTGGATGCACCAACTAAAAGTGCAGATAATATAATGGCGAATACAACAATGGCCTGAAAAAGCCTGTGATCTTTGATATTTTTAAATAAGTTTCTGTTCATGTCTCTGTTGTGATTGATTTCAAGAGCCAATTTGCATAATCATCATCGATTTGAGTAATAGGTAACCCAATAATGCACGGTATCTCATATGAATGAAACTTTTTTATTTGTTTTTTAATTTCAGTAAAATTCTTTTCAATTGCTTTCATAATGATTGTACATTCTTCATCTTGGGCAATCTTATTGTCCCATTTATATAAAGAGATCATTGAAGGGTATATGTTTGAACAAGCAATTAAATTATTTTCAAGTAAAATTTCAGATATGCGTTTTGCTTCATTCAATGAAGAACATGTGGTGTAGATTAGAAAAAATTTCATTTCTTAAACCTCTTAATGAATAGCAAAACCAAACTATATAATAATATTGCATTTAATATATGCCAGATCAAGTGCGTTCCAAATGGTATATAGGAACAAGCAAAAGCATCGATTTGTCTAAATGTTAGAGAAATTATAAAGATAATTGATGCAATAAATAGTCCTCTTGAGATTTCAAGTTCTTGTTTCACAAGTGATATAGCTGATATGAAAAGCATGGCAAATAGCGCTGTTAAATAGGATGATATTTCCTCCACACCAGCATACCCAAGCAAGATATTCAAACTCAAAAAAATAATAAGTGCAACAACTGAAAGTAAATTAGTTTGTTCAAGATAAAATCTAACTGCGATGTAAAGATAGAAAAGTATAAATATCATTATTGGTAATGTATCTGCAAACGCAGACCACAAATTACCAAATGCATGAAATAAGAAGCTGCCTAAGCCAATTAGTAAGATTAAATAGGTTAATATAGTTGAGTATCTTTTATGAGACTTATCGCTAAAAGATACATCTTTTAATTTCCGAAGAAGAATATAAAAAGCGATAATGAAAGCGATATTGGATAAAAAATTAATGGGTTCTGCAAATAGGTCTGAAGATACCCTTTCACAATAAATATCTATGCTTGTATTGAGGTTAATTGATGACACTAATTAACTATGCACTTAATTCTGTGATTTTTTCTTTTGCTTCTCTGAGCTGTTTCATAATATTTCTCATTCTTGGCATCATATTATTTTCCCAATATTTTAACATCTCAATATTATCTCTGGTTATATTATAAACACCAGAAAAATGCTCAATTAATTCATCAGAGCCTGCAAGAAATATACCATCTAATGACTCGACGGTTGGAAAGCTTGCTTTTTGGCCTGACTTTTCGAGAATATACATCGTTATTTCCTCATATGACTCTTCATCAGCATGCGCAACGTGTAATTCAAAATCAACTAATTTATTTATTTCATTGAGATACACAATAAACTTGTAGGAAAATGGGCATCCTGCTTTAACGAATAATTTATTTTTGTTCATTTAATTCTCGCTTCTATTTTATAAAATTTCCTGTATTTAAATCTTGCATAGCTTGGATAAGTTCTTCTCTTGAATTCATGACAATTGGTCCGTGCCATGCTATTGGCTCTCTAATTGGTTTTCCAGATACAAGTAGAAATCTTACCCCTTCATCAAAAGTGTGCAATACAACATTTTCTCCTGGATCAAAATAAATTAGAGTCTTATTCCCCGAGGAGTCCCTAATATTGAATTCTTCGCCATTAAATTCCTTTTCTACTCTGATACCGACAGGATCTGAAGCATATTGAAAATGAGCTGAACCGCTAAATACGTACGCAAATGTACTTTTATAAGTATCAATTTTCAGTAATTTATTCGTATTTGGTGGCACATAGACATCTAAAAACTGAGGCTCAGCAGCTATTCCATCTACAGGTCCCAATATCCCTCTGTAATCGCCAACTACAACTTTAATTTTTGACCCGTCATCATCTTCAACTATTGGAATCCCCGTAGTATCTATATCTTGATATCTGGGTGAAGTCATTTTTTTATCAGATGGCAAATTAGCCCATAATTGAAATCCATGCATCTGTCCAATCTCATTACCTTGAGGCATCTCTTGGTGCATGATCCCTGAACCAGCAGTCATCCATTGCACATCGCCGCCTGCAAGAAGTCCAGTATTACCGAGACTATCTTTATGTTCAACTGTTCCTTCAAGCACATATGTAATTGTTTCAATTCCTCTATGCGGATGCCATGGAAATCCCGCCTTATATTTTTCTGGGTCTTCATTTCTAAAATCATCTAATAACAAAAATGGATCAAATTTTTCTGGGTCTGCAAAACCAAATACTCTGTCAAGTGATACACCTGCTCCTTCCAGAACAGATTTTGGATTTGATTTAGTTGTGATTGGCCTAAATGACATTTAAACTCCTAATTAAAAAATTTCATAATCGTAATGACTGTCATAGTAACTGCACATGCGAAGGATATCATTATTATCATCCCTAAGTAATGAGCCATCCTATTTGATGAAAGGGTGTCATCTATAACAGCCTCATCATTTGCTTTTACTTTTCTAAATAGGTATCCTGAAATGAGGAAAATACCATAAAATATCAATGTGTATTTGAGTTCTGTAGTCATTTTTTAACAAATTAACATAATTAAATCTCTGTGGGTTTACTTATTATAAGAAAAATTATATCCTCTTTAGAGAATTTGTGCAAATAGGAGTGAAATATGCCCATAATAAAGAAATTTGATGATATAGAATTTAAATTTGATGATGATGGAATTAAATTTAAAAATCTTATCACTAAAGAAGACTTGGTAGATTCAAGAGTTACATTAGATTACTTTGAATTGTCGGCACAAAAAAACTTAATTATTGAAAATAGCGAAAATGATGTTATGTGGATCCAAATATTATCAGGATTAATTAACATTGAAGATACTATTATTGATCACAACAAGATCATCTTCATAAAAGGAAATAAAAATATAGACTGTGGTGCAATAGAAGCTTCAAATTTAGTTATTACAAAGATCCTGAATTACAAGGTTCACGAAAAAAACCCTACTGATAATTTTGAAAAGACCATAAATATAATTAACTGGGGAAATGAGCCTATCTTGAAATCTGAACATGATGATAGAAAAAGAGTTTATTTACTCTCTGAAACACTGGCTGATACTGATAGCGTTAAAGGAGAATTAATAATCTATCCAAAAGATACTTCTTGCCCAGAACATTACCACGTTGGTGCTGAACATTATCAATTTCTTACAGAGGGCAATGTTATTGCTGTACTTGATGGGAAAGAGTATGAATTATCAAAATACGATATTTTATATAATTTTGAAAATGAAAACCATTGGTTTTATACAAAAAATAGTATTTGTGAGTTTGTCGAATTTTTCATTCCTGGTGAAGCAAAGACAATCTGGACTCAAACAACAAATGTGTGCACATGGTCACCAATTGGATTGGATATTAATGGGGAAAAACCTTCTAGACATATTGAAAAACATGTCCACGGTGAAGGAAAAAATATTTAAAAAAGTGATCCTTCACTTAAACAATCACGTTATGTTGTTGTGTGGGTAAGATGAATGTAAGTATAAACCTCATCTTACAAATAAATTTCAACATATCCCTATTAATCCCTAAGGTTGATATCACTTACCCGCACAAAACTAACCTACTTTTGTTGCTCCCGTTTCACATCTATAGAGTTTGTTATCTTTTTTTGTGTAAGCTGCAAGAACAGCTTCTTTTGTATTATCCGGGAAAGCTATAACCATATGCTCTACTAATATATCCTCATTTTCATAGACGCATCTGTGCTGTTCAATTGTAAAGCTATCGCTGGCAAAAAAACCTTTGATCATACCAAGAGTTTCCTCTCTATTCATTGTTGTGCCAGATTGGTGTCTTATAAATGTATATTCTTCATGAATATAACTACTAAATTTATCAAAATCCCTATTAGCTCTGGCTTCTTTTAGTTCTGGAAAAATATTCATTAACTCAATCCTCTCATGATTATCATTGATTCTTAGGAAGATTATAACATAAGATGTTTCAGTAAAATAAAATTTTAAATTTAAATATGTATAGAAATAAATTGCCTTCATTAGATAAAGAAAATTTTATCCACCCTTTAACCCACCTTGCGAAGTTTGATAGAGGTGAGATACCAGCAAGGATTATGAAGTCTGCGAAGGGTGTAAAAATAAAAGACTTTGATGATAAAGAATATATAGATGCCTTCTCTGGGTTGTATTGTGTCAATGTTGGATATGGCTGCACTGAGATTATTGATGCAATAAAAAAACAGGCGGAAAATTTAGCTTACTATCATGCATACTATGGGAATGGTACTGAAGCATCTATTAAATTATCTAATGTGGTTGTAAATTTAGCCCCAAAAAACATGAGTAAGATATATTTTGGATTAACGGGTTCAGATGCAAACGAAACTAATATTAAATTGCTATGGCATTACAACAATTTGATAGGAAAACCTGAGAAGAAAAAAATTATTTCAAGAAATGGATCCTATCATGGCTCGGGGATAATTACTGGTAGTTTGACTGGACTTAAAAACTACCATAAAAACTTTGACCTTCCATTGAACAATTTCTTACATACTGAAGAAGCTAACTACTTTCATAGGAGTAATTTAGATCAAAGCGAGGAAGAATTCTCAAAATATTGTGCTGATAAATTAGAAGATACAATACTAATAGAAGGTCCAGAAACAATTGCAGGATTTATTGCAGAACCTGTAATGGGAAATGGCGGCTTAGTTCCACCACCAAAAGATTATTGGAGTAACGTATGTAAGGTACTCAAAAAATATAATATTTTATTTATTGCAGATGAGGTTATCACAGGTTTTGGAAGACTCGGTGAGATGTTTGGCAGTGATTATTATGGCATCAAAGCAGATTTAATAACTGTTGCAAAGGGTATTACGTCTGCCTATGCTCCGTTATCTGGTTCTATTATCTCAGATGAGATTTACGATGTTATAAGAGATGGGACAGATAAGAATGGTGTATTTACTCACGGATCCACATACTCGGCACACCCAATTTCATGCGCAGCTGCAGTAGCAAACTTAAATTTTATTAATAAAAATAATCTAATTAATAAAGGTTCAGAAATTGCAAAATATTTCAATATGAAACTGAAAGAGACATTTATTGATCATCCAAATGTGGGTGATATCAGATACGAGGGACTCCTATCAGCTATTGAGTTGGTAAAAGAGAAAAAAAATAGACTCTACTTCAAAAATCAAGGGGCTTTGGCTCAAGAGATTGTTTCCAAAATGGCAGTTAATGGTATTCTCGCAAGAGCAATGCCGTCCGGAGACACTATTGGATTTGCACCTGCTTTTTGTTTATCCAAAAAAGATGCTGATATAATCATTGATTGCACATCAAAGAGTATTAATCAGGTTATAAACCACTAATACTATGAACTTTGCTCAAGATATCTTGATCAATTTTTATCCTCTTATTGTTTACTGATAACTTCCACGGTATCCCTTCAACAGCTTCTTCAAAAGTGAAATCATCTAGAATACTATCTAAATTCCAACCACTTGGAGACATGACAAATTTAGCTTTGTCTGTAATTAAAATTGAAGGGCCTTTACCTAACTGATATTTAACTCTCAATTTATCAAATGCTGCTCCAGAGCCAGGACTTGTTATAAAATCAACTTTTTCAACAAATCTTCTTGGATCGTGGGGCATGAGAATAATTAAATTAGGGATTAAACATGCAATATCATGCGCTCCACCTGAGCCAACCATTCTTACCTTGGGATTTTGATAGCCTCCTATAACTGTTGAGTTTAAATTACCAAAAATGTCTATTTGAGCGGCCGAGAGTAGTCCAACATCAATTCTACCAGCTTGTAGATCAGAAAAAACAGAGAAACTATCTGTGATCATATCTGATCCATGGGCTATTGATGGACTGCCTGTGGAATAAGATTTTGTTTTTGGCATTGCGCCAATAGCCCCAGACTCATAAATTAAATTTATATTGGGTTCAATTGTATCCTTAGCAAGGCATGCAGTATCTGATGGAATTCCTATACCCACAAAACATGATCGGTATCCTTTTAATTCCATTGCTGCAATCATGGCGATCCTTTTATCGGGGTTAATTTCTCTGTGGTTAACTTTCATCCAATGCTCCGCATAAACCCTTTTCTAGGGACAACCTATTTTCTTTCCCTATCTTTTCCATATATAATTCGATATTATCTACGTTAATTACCCATTCACTAAGATAGCGCTCTAGTTCTGACTCATTTCTTGAGACAGAGTCATAAGATATATAATGCTGGTCATCTCTTGAGTAAAAACCTGATACATAAGATGGATATGCACCCCATGGAAGCTCAACAATATTTGTAACCCTGTGAGATGGAATAATTGTTTTTTCAGGAGAGTCTTTTATTTCTATATTATCTATAATTCTTTCAACACTTACTATAATACGATCCGACGCTAATGCCCCCTCAACAGTGTCCCCGTCAATACCCCACATCTGAACATTTCCATATTTATCAGCCTGTTGCGCATGAATTAATGACACATCCGGTTTCAATGAAGGAATAGCTGTATATTCTTGACCCGTGTATGGAGAAATAATTTTTTTTATAAATTGGATATTTTCTGGCAAATTACCAATTTGTAGTATTTTTGAGGGTATAAAATCAATACCCATCCGAGCGGCATGTAACCTCATGATTATTGACTGATTTGTCCATTCTTCAATTTCAATCGTTTTAGATTTATATGCTCTATTAAAAGAATGAGAAAGCCCGACTGTTGGATTCCCAATATAACCAAAAATAACTTTTTTTATTATGCCTGAAGCTATTAATTGATCAAACAAAATATCAGCACCAGACCTGCAAATAGACAAATTATTTATATTCTGCCTTATAAGTTCGTGTGCTAAATAAAATGGTATTAAATGACCAAAACCACCAATAAATATTAAATCATCAGATGAAACATTATTTTTAATAGCATCATGTAAGTTTGATAACTTTTCAATCATGATTTAATTGCTAAATAACTTCTGCTTTTGCAAGTGCCTCAATTTGATCATTATCGTAACCTATTGATTGCAGAATTTCTCTATTATCCTCGCCGAGCAGCGGTGGAGCCTTATTGATTGTCGCTGGTGTATCAGAAAACCTATATGGAACACCCAACATTTTTAAAACTCCAGCTTCTGAATGATTTACACTCACGACCATATCATTTGATATAGTCTGTTCGTCAGAGAGTGCATTCTCAACGGAGTTCACAGCACTTGCAGGAATGTTAGAACCCAATAATTTCTCTAACCATTCATCTACTTTTTTTGTGCTAATTACATCTTGTATTTCCTTATCAATAATACTTCGATTTATAACCCGGTCAGCATTTTTTATAAATCTTTTGTCTTTTGCCCAATCATCTCTTCCAAGACAGGATGCAAATTTAGCAAATTGTATATCATTGCCTACTGCAATTGCAATACTACCATCTATGGCATCAAATGTTCTATATGGAACAATATTTGGATGACCATTTCCAAATCTTCGAGCTGGTTTTCCGCTGACAAGATGATTTGCAGCAACATTAACAAGCATTGAGATACTTGTGGTATAAAGACTTGTTTCAACTTTCTGTCCCTTACCAGATATGTTCCTTGAGTTTAATGCCCCTAGAATAGCAATTGTAGCATTCATACCGGTACAGACATCCACTAATGCGACACCAACTTTCATTGGATCACCATTTTCTTCCCCCGTGATGCTCATCAAACCGCTCTCTGCTTGAAGAAGAAAATCATAACCCGGTCTTTTGCCGCGAGGTCCTCTTCCCCCGTAACCAGTAATTTGACAATGAACTAGTTGAGGAGCCTCTTTTTTGCGCCACTCATCTGTGATTCCATAGTTATCCATTGTTCCAAATTTAAAATTCTCAATCAAAACATCAGAGTTCTTTAGTAGTTTTTTGAGTATTTTTATGCCTTCTTCAGATTTAAGATTAAGGGTAACACTTTTTTTATTTCTGTTAATTCCAAGAAAATATGCTGCCTCACTTCCAGCAAATGGGGGTCCCCAGGATCTTGTATCATCACCTTTTCCAGGTTGTTCAATTTTAATAATCTCTGCACCCATATCTCCGAGATTCATGGTGCAAAATGGACCAGCTAAAATTCTACTTAAATCAAGAACCCTGATACCACTTAGTGGTCCATTTTTATTTTCACTCATACCAATTGACCATAGCTTTATCTTGGTCTTTCATTTTCATCATTAGCAAGACCATCGAGATATGATTCAACATTTTCTCTTCTTCTTTCACGGAACTGCTGGAAATTTGGTTTTCTCTTTTCAAGAAAAGCATTCATCCCTTCAAGTGACTCTTCTGATCCCCATACGTGTGCTAGAAGCTCCATACCATGTTGCCAACTTGCATATAAAGTATCGGAGTCATGGTTAAGTGATTTTTTGGTTTGTCTAATTGTTTGTCCGCTTCGTTCTATTAATCCTTCAGCCCACTTTTGTGTTTCTTCTTCTAATTTAGCTTTTGGAACAACTCTGTTAATCAAACCGATGCTTACTGCTTCCTCTGCTGTAAATCTTCTGGCCATAAAAATCATTTCTTTAGCAAGTCTTGAACCAATTAATTGAGGCAAATATTGGGTAGCACCAACTGTTGGACATGCTCCAACTACAGCACCACTTTGTCCAAATACAGCATCATCTGCAGCAATAACCAAATCGCACCATAATGCCAATTCATGACCACCACCCATGCAATACCCATGAACTGAAGCGATGACAGGAATGGGAACACCTCTTATTGCCATTGCAAGAGCAAGCATTCTATCATTCCAATGTGCTGCATTTTCCCAATCTAATCTCATCATTGCATGAAAATCACCGCCAGCCGAAAAAGCTTTATCACCAACTCCATTAATCACAATGCAGACTATTGATGGATCATTTCTTGTGGATAGAACTGCATCCGTTAGTTCGTCTAGTGTTTGTTCTCTGAAGGCATTCCTAACTTCAGGTCTATTTATTGATATCCATGCTACTTTATTTTTTATTTCAAATAAAATTTCCTTATACTTACCGCCAGCTTTTGACATTCTTTACCTCTGTTTATTAATATTTTTTTCGAGTTTAAGTTATCATCATTTTTCATTTTCTTCAACCTCAATCAGGGCACCTGAAAGCTCATTTGGATGAATAAAATATAAATTTCTCCCATGATACCCTGATGTTGGCTCTGCTGTAAGGTTCAAACCACTTTTTTTATGCTTGTCGTATTCACTATTAACATCGTTAACGGATACACAGTAATGATGAAGACCACCTTTTGGATTTTTCTCTAAGAACTTTGTAATTGGAGATTTATCGTTTAATGGCTCCATTAGTTCAATTTTTAAGTTTTCAAATGAAATTACTGCCATCTTTATATTTTGCTTTTCAATAATCATTATCTCAGATATCGGAACATTGAATAATTTTTTGTATGCTAAAATAGCTTTATCAATGTTTGGTACTGCATGTGCGATGTGATCAATATTCATATTTTTATTCCATATCAAATGTATTTTTCAAAAAAATTATCGAAGTCTTTCAAAGAAATTATAAAACTATTCTATATATGAATGAAAAAAAATCTATGTATTCTCAAAAAATTTTTGTAATGTATTTGTGATATAAAACACATTAAATTATGAGGTCATAAATGTTTAACCCCTTCAGTCAACCATCCTTAATTAAAGCAGAAGTTTTTGCTTCATTGCCTGAAAAATATAGAAATCTAGGCACAACAGATTGGTCCAATCCAAACAGGCAGGGCGCAAAAGTTGAGCAGTTCTTAGAAGGACCTTCTTTTGATAGAAATGGTAACCTTTATGTTACTGATATCCCATATGGAAGAATATTTAAAATTGATACGTCCGGTAATTGGGATCTGGTTTGCGAATATGATGGATGGCCAAATGGTCTAAAATTTCATAAGGACGGAAGAGCCTTTATCGCATGTTACAAACAAGGCTTGATGGTTTTGGATGTCAATACAGGGAAAATTGAGCCTATTATTGAAACAATGTATTCAGAGGGGTTCAAAGGTTTGAATGACCTTCACTTCAATAATGAAGGAGATTTGTTTTTCACAGATCAAGGTCAAACGGGCATCATCGATTGGAGTGGCAGAGTATTTAAATACTCAAAGGATGGAGAACTTCAAAGATTAGTTACAAACGCACCCAGTCCGAATGGGATTACTCTAAATAATGCAGAAAATCAGGTCTATGTGGCGGTAACAAGATCTCAACAAATTTGGCGTCTTCCACTCATGAAGGATAAGAGTATAAGTAAAAGTGGCGTTGCAATCCAACTTTCTGGTGGGCATGCAGGTCCAGATGGAATTGAAATGGACTCAGAAGATGGACTGATTGTATGTCACTTGGGCGTTGGTGTTTGGAGATTTGATAATAATTGTCTTCCAACTCATCTTGTTTATACAGATGAGCATAGTTTGATGACAAATATTGCATTCGGTGGTCCTGAAAGAAAAACACTATATATTACAGACTCAATGAATGGAAGAATCATGAGAGCTGAAATGCCCGTAGCTGGTAAAGTATTATACGGATTATCATAATTAAAAATTTAAAAGGGGATTTGATAATGCAGAATGGCCATTTTATTAGCAGTCTAGATCAGGGTAGTAAAAAAATACTCCAAACCAAATATCCTGTATTTACGGAAAATGAATATAAAAGAAGAATTGCTCTCCTTTCAGACACTATTTCAAATCTTAATCTTGATAAGGTTGTCATATATGAAGCTATGGGATCCGGGAGTGCTGTACAATATTTTACAGGATGGCACACAACCCAAGAAGCATTGGTTGATATTGTCGCTGGGATGAAAATAAATTTATATGTGGAACATTACAACCATTTACCAATGGCAGAAAAATTAATTAATAATCAAACAAACCTGATATGGGGAGAGAGACAACTATCTCAGAAAATCTTTCCAAGAATAATTCAGGATCTTGATAGCAACAGTAAAATAGGTGTTATTGGTAGGTTACCCTATAGTTATATTGAACAATTGAATGAAAAAAATATCCAAGTAATAGATATTTTTTCACATTATAACAAGATGCGCTCAATCAAAAGTACAGAAGAAATTTCGTGGATGAAAATTGCTGCCGCTCTAACTGATGAAGGTATCAACAATTTAGTAAATAACCTTGAGCCTGGACTTACAGAACATGAAATGTCTCAAATCACTCAATCAGGTTATTTAAAACATGGCGGACATAAAATAATAAATTTTTTTGGTATAACTGATATGGATAAACCAGATAATTGTGTTCCCTATCAATATACTTCAAACAAAACTATTACGAAAGATGATATTATTACAACAGAAATCAGTTCCCACTTTTGGAATTACCCTGGACAGGTTTTGAGGAGTATTGGTTTTAAAAAATTAAATTCATTGTATAGTGAATTACATGCAGTTGGGGATGAAGTATTCAAGAGTATCTTTAAAATATTAAAAGATGGAACTACTATTGAAGAAATATACAATATTTCTTCAAAAATAGAGGATGGTAGCTTTTCTATTTGGGATGATTTAATTCATGGTTACGGCGGCGGATATTTAGATCCGGTAATTGGTACAAAAAGCAGACCAGCAAGTCATTATGATAATTTTGTCTTCAAAGAAAATATGTTGGTAGTTATACAACCGAATGTTATTACCAATGATCATAAAGCTGGGATTCAAACAGGTGAGTTAGTCCATATTCAAAAAGACAAAGCTGTTCGTATGCACAGTTTTACACAAGGGTACATTCAATTGTAATGTCTTATTTAAATATCTAAATTTGCAACTCTGAGTGCATTTTCTTGGATAAATTCACGTCGTGGTTCAACTTCATCACCCATCAAGCGCGTGAATAGGTTGCTTGCTTCGTCAGCCTCTTGAACTTTTACCTGAAGTAGTGTCCTCATTTCAGGATCCAGCGTAGTTTCCCATAATTGTTCTGGATTCATTTCTCCTAAGCCTTTGTATCTTTGAATTGAAGTCCCTTTTCTACCGTGTTGAAGTACTTTCTCAAAAAGTTCTGAAGGGGTATAAATACTTTGTTCAGTATCTTTAAATTTTAGTATCCCAGGTTTTAAATAAACCTCTTGAAGAGTTGCGGATAAATCATTTAATGCGATTGCATCAGCAGAATACATGAATTGCTTTTCAATAACGTAATTCTCCTTAACGCCCCTGTTTTCTCTTTCAAATATAAGATCATTAGTTTCGTTTGTCCGTCCTAACCAATTATTGTGATCTCCATTAGCATTCAGCTGATTATTCAATCTCTTTGCTATATATGTTGCGGTTTCTTCAGAGTATTGCTTATTGTCATATAGTGTATGATCTAATGCCCCAGCTATTGCGCATTGCTCAATAATAAATTTTGGATACCTAGAACTAATTTGGTTTAATATATTATTTACCATACTGGAAATTTTTACAATCTGCTTAAGATCATTCAAACTATGCTCAGCGCCTGAACCACTTTGATAAATTGCATTCTCTAATCCAGTTTCAATTAAATATTGTTCTAACTCTCTATCAATCTTTATATATCGTTCAGACCTATTTTTACTAACCTTATATAGTGGTGGTTGGGCTATATATAAATAGCCCCCATCAATAAGTGGCCTCATCCATCGATAAAAAAAAGTAAGCAGTAAAGTTCTAATATGCGCTCCGTCAACATCAGCGTCTGTCATTATTATTATTTTATGATATTTTAGCTTTCCAATATCAAATTCATCTTTGCCTATGCCTGTTCCTAATGCAGTTATTAGGGTTCCTATTTCATTCGAAGATAACATCCTATCAAATCTAGCTCTTTCAACATTAAGAATTTTACCCCTTAATGGCAATACTGCCTGGCAATCTCTATTTCTTCCTTGCTTAGCTGAGCCTCCTGCAGAGTCCCCCTCTACGATAAAAAGTTCAGATTTTGATGGATCTCTCTCAATACAATCAGCAAGTTTTCCAGGTAGATTTGATATATCCAACACCCCTTTTCTTCTTGTAAGCTCCCTTGCTTTTCTTGCAGCCTCACGAGCAACCGCTGCCTCAATTATTTTTGATATAACATTCTTGGCTTCGTTAGGATGCTCTTCAAACCAGCTACCCAGAACATCATTTACGCAACTCTCAACAATTGGTCTTATTTCTGATGACACTAATTTATCTTTTGTTTGGCTTGAAAACTTGGGGTCTGGAAGCTTAACGGATAAAATGCATGTCATTCCTTCGCGAGCATCATCACCTGTAATCTGTATTTTATCTTTTTTTGCATGGTTAACTTGAGCTGCATAATTATTAATAGTTCTGGTCAGACCAGCTCTGAGACCGGCAAGATGTGTCCCTCCATCCCTCTGTGGAATATTATTGGTGAAACATAATATATTTTCGTGATAACTATCATTCCAACAAAGTGATATTTCAACTGATAAACCATCCTTTTCTAACTGAAGGTTTATCGGGCTATCAATCAAAAGCTGTTTGGACTTATCTAAATATTTCACAAATTCTTCAAGACCACCTGTATAACTCAACGTTACCAACTTATTATCAGTTCCTCTTTTATCTGATAAATTAATTTGGATACCAGAATTTAGAAAAGCAAGCTCTCTTAATCTATGTTCAAGCGTTTGAAAATTAAATTTTATGTTCGTGAAAATATTCGTTGATGGATGAAATGTTATTTCTGTGCCAGTTTGACTATTTTCACATTTACCAGTTACTTTCAAACTCTCTCTTGGCACACCATCAGAAAAAGTCATCTCATACACAGAGCTATTCCTGTATATTTTTAGATCTAATTTTGATGAAAGTGCATTAACCACGGATACTCCTACACCATGTAATCCACCAGATATTTTATATGAATTTTGATCAAATTTACCACCTGCATGAAGTTGTGTCATAATAACCTCAGCAGCAGAAATTCCTTCACCTTCATGTAAATCAGTTGGTATCCCTCTACCATTATCTTTTACAGTTACAGATCCATCTGGATTCAGAATAACATCAACTTTGTCACAGTGTCCTGCAAGCGCCTCGTCAATTGAATTATCAACTACTTCATAGACCATATGATGAAGACCCGAACCATCATCAGTATCACCAATGTACATTCCTGGTCTTTTTCTCACCGCATCAAGACCCTTCAGGACTTTAATAGAACCTGCGTCGTAATCTGTATTAATATCGTGATTTTTATCGCTCATAAAAAGGCTGTTTTGTGCTTTTTCTTAAAATCTATCTTAGATTGAAAAAACTTGATTCTGCAAGTTTTTAATCAGTCAAGGCGCTTTCTAGATCAGTTTTCCATTACTAATGTCAAAAATATCAGTTTTATTGCAAATATGAGTAAAAAAATCAGGTGAAGTGCCAGTAAGCCACGTTTGAGATCCGATGTCTGAAATTTGATCAAATAGGTTTGTGAGCCTCTTATTATCCATATGTGCTGTGATTTCATCTAATAGTAAAATAGGTAAATTATTATTATTATTTTGAAATACTCTTGCTTCTGCAAGAATTAGTGAGATGAGTAGATTTTTTTGTTCACCAGTTGAACAATTTTCGGCGAACATATTATTTTTTTTATATAAAAGCGTAAAATCAGTTCTATGTACTCCGAAGTTTGCTTTAAAGGTTGCTTTATCTTTTTTACGGGACTCTAAGAATAAATTTTTAATATTTTCCTCAATTTGTTCCATATCTGTATGTAGATTGACATTACCAATCTCTTCTCTCATGACAATCTTTGCTGAGGGAAATAAATTTGATCGAACTTCTTCCTCCATAATTTTATTTACTTTGTTTACTGCCAAATCACGTGAAATAAATATCTGTGTAGCTAGTTTAGCTATTTGTTTTTCAATATTGTCTAACCAATTATCATCTAAAATATCCAATCTCGTCAAAATCTTATTTCTTTGCATAATCAACCGCTCATAATTTTTTATATTTTCTGAATGATCTGTTTCTAGAAGATTTATTAATTTATCAAAAAATTTACGTCTATCACTTCTTTGTCCAATGAATAGACCGTCCATTTGAGGTGTTAACCAGATTAAACCAAGATAATTTGTAAATATTTTTGGGCTTTTGTATGAAGTACCGTCTACTCTGCACTGCCTGGCTTTTCCTTTTATAAGGTCATGTTTATTAATCCCAGTCCCGAGCTTAATATTACCCAATTCACTATGCACTTCCATGAAAACTGACCATCCTCCTCTTCCATTTGAATTCGACTGATCAGCCAAATTTGACCCCCTCAAACCTTTACTTGCTGTAAACATTGATATTGCTTCAAGAACGTTTGTCTTACCAGATCCATTTAAACCCGTTAGTAGAATGAAATCTTTATCGGTTGTTATAGATGAATAGCTGTGGTTCCTAAAATCAGTTAAATTAAGTTTATTAATTCTTGTTAAATTTTTAGTGTTTTTATCATAAACCATACAATTTTCATTTCTGATTATTCAAATAACACATAACTTATTTGTCTGATTTACTGACCCCGACTCTGGCTGGTCTCAAAATACGGTCATATAAACGATAACCTGGTTCTACTAAATGAACAACAATACCACTCTCATTTTCTGAGTTAGGCACCTCGAACATTGCCTCATGCATTGTTGGATCAAATTTTTCTCCCAAAGGATCAAATCTTTCAATACCATTTCTAGAAAAAATCTGTGTCAAAGAACGTAAAGTTAGCTCTACCCCATCATAAAGCGTTTTCATTGCATCATTTGTTTCAAAATCGATCTCTTTAACACTTTCTATCGCTCTTTCAAGGTCATCTGCCACAGTTATTATATCCCTTGCGAATTTTGTTGTTGAATATTTAATAGCATCTTCTCTTTCCTTTAGGCTTCTCTTTCTAAGATTTTCCATTTCTGCAGCCATTCTCAATAAACGATCATTTAATTCGTCAAGTTGCCCTGCATGATCTAAATCTGAAATAGAGTTCTCATCCGAAGCTATAGCCCCTTCCTCTTCTCTAGTGTTTACGTCTAGATTGTCAGCATCAGTTACTTCGATATGTTCTTCTTTTTTTGATTTTTTATCTTGATTATTTTCCATTAGAATCCCAACTAATTTTTTAACCTATATAATGCTATATAATATTTACTCTATACCTTTCTAGCCTTAACCTAAAATTTTTTTCATTAACTCAGCAGTATAATTTACCATAGGAATAATACGCCCATAGTTCATTCTTGTTGGGCCGATCACCCCTAATACACCTATTACCTGTTTTTTCTCGTTCTGATAAGGCGCAACAACCATGGAAGATCCTGAAAGTGAGAATAATTTATTTTCAGATCCTATAAAGATTCTAACCCCTTCGGCTTTCTCTGCCATACCAAGTAATTGTATTATCTCTTTTTTGTCCTCTAGATCTTGAAAAAGATGTTTTATCCTTTCTAAATCTTCACTTGCTTCAATATTGGATATTAGGTTTGATACACCTTTTACAATAAGTATTTTATCTTCTTTTTTATAATTCGAACTAGTCCAAGTTGCAAGCCCTTGAGTCAGCAGTGTTGCTGTTTCTCTGTCAAGTTCATTCTTCTTTTCTGAGAGATCAACTTCAATTCTTTTTATTGCCTCATTAAGTGTAAAGCCCCTCATATGATGGTTCAAATAATTTCCGGCAGCCGCAAGACTTGAAGCGGTTAATCCCTCTGAATTATCAATTATTCTATTTTCAACATTTCCATCTTCATCAACCAGTATTACTAGAACTTTTGTTTTATCAAGTAAAACAAATTCAATGTGTTTAATATATTTAGCATCCTTATTTACCGATACTACTCCAGTATAATTTGTCAGACCTGATAGCATTTCGCTTGCTTTGGCAAGTGCATCCTCGATAGACATGTTATTTGCCATTGCCTGTTGTTTAATTACTGCTTGATCAACATCAGTCAAGCTTCCGATTTCCAACATAGCATCAACAAATAATCTCAAACCACCTTCAGTTGGAATTCTACCTGCGCTAATGTGAGGGGAATAAATTAATTCCAGTGACTCCAAATCATGCATTACGTTTCTAATTGAAGCAGCAGACAGATCAAATTGATCCATTTGAGATATAGTTCTAGATCCAATTGGAGAACCGGTATTTAAATATTCCTCAACTATTTTCTTAAATATTATTCTTGATCTATCATCTAGGTCTAAAAGATTTAATTTTCTATCAACCATATAAATTGTTAATCTTTCTGTTTCGTTTAATAAATGTTATACATTATAAATATATTAAATAATAATACATAAATGCAAGTGACTTTAATGCGAAGTTTTAAAAGAAAAAATACTGATTTACGTCCAATAAATCTTTCACCTAATTTTGTGAATAACGCTGATGGATCATGCATGATTGAAATTGGTAATACTCGGGTTATTTGCACTGCGACAATTGATAGCAGAGCACCAATCTGGCTCAAAGGAAGTGGCAAGGGATGGGTCACAGCTGAATATGGGATGCTTCCAAGATCTACTAACGACAGAATGCAAAGAGAGGCAAAATCTGGCAAACAATCAGGACGTACACAAGAAATACAAAGGCTTATTGGCAGGAGCTTAAGAGCATCTATTGATCTTGATGGATTGGCAGAAAAACAGATCATAATTGATTGTGATGTTATTCAAGCAGACGGTGGAACCAGAACAGCTTCAATTACAGGGGGGTGGTTAGCATTGAAATTATGCATAGAAAAAATGCTTAAGATTGGAATTATTTCAAAAAATCCACTTAAAACGCAAGTCGCTGCAATATCCTGCGGTATAGTGAATGGAGAAGTGCTCATGGACCTTGATTATGAGGAGGACTCAACAGCAGAAGTCGATGCAAATATCATTTTTACAAAAGAATTTGAACTAGTAGAAGTTCAGTCATCAAGCGAAGAAAAAACATTCTTAACTCAAGACCTTCTAATTATGTTAGACATGGTAAAAAATAAATCGACTGAAATTCTTCAGGCACAATTAAATGCAATAAAATAATTATGCTTAGTTTTGATCAAAACAAATTATTAATCGCAAGTCATAATGAAGGAAAAATATCTGAATTCAGAGAGCTGTTAAATTTTAGTGACTTATGTATTGTTTCATCTAAAGAACTTGGGTTGATTGAGCCAATAGAGGATGGAAATACCTTTGAGGCTAATGCATTAATCAAAGCCAAGTCTGGCTGCGAACTGTCTGGCTTAACAACACTATCAGATGACTCAGGTTTAGCGGTGGATGCTCTCGGTGGAGATCCAGGTATTTATTCCGCGAGATGGGCAGGTCCAGATAAAGATTTTAATTATGCAATGAAAGAAGTTAATAGGCTACTTGAAGAAAAGAAGATTGCTGAAGAAAAAAGAACAGCGAGATTCATTTGTGCACTTTGTCTTTATAAGACAAATGGTGACTATTTGTTTTTTGTTGGAAAAGTTGAAGGTAAGATAGTATGGCCTCCAAGAGGTGATTATGGTTTTGGATATGATGCAATATTCAAACCAGATGATAGGTTTGAAACTTTTGGTGAGCTCACATCTACTGAAAAACATTCTTGGTCAAGAGAAAAAATAGGCTTATCGCACAGAGCTAGAGCATTTGATAAATTTATCAAATTTTTGATTAATGCAGAAAATTAAAGATGCCAAATTTTGGAATATATGTACATTGGCCATTCTGCCTCTCAAAATGCCCTTATTGCGACTTCAATAGCCATGTCTCGAAACAGTCAATTGATCAGCTAAATTACCTCAGACTTCTAAAAAAAGAGCTCGACTCATACTCAGAAATTATTGGAAATAAGATAATAGGCTCAATATTTTTCGGTGGCGGAACGCCATCTCTCATGGAACCAAATATAGTTGGTAACTTATTAGATTATATAAGTAAACAATATAAAACCGAACAAGCTCTTGAAATTACACTTGAGGCTAATCCAACTAGTGTTGAACAAAATAAATTCATTGCATATTCGTCAGCAGGAATAAACCGAGTTTCAGTTGGTGTTCAGTCTTTAAACGATGTTGACCTAAAAAGATTGGGCAGAAATCATACTGCAAATGAAGCTATTAAGGCTATCGATATAGCATCTAACAATTTTGACTCAGTATCTATAGATTTAATATACTGTAGGCCTGATCAAAAAGAGACAGATTGGGAAAAAGAGCTTCACAAAGCGCTAAACTTATCTACTCAACACCTGTCACTTTACCAACTAACTATCGAACCAAAGACAGTGTATGAAAAGTTATTCAAAGCTGGGAAATTAAAATTACCAGACGAATATACCTCAGCCAAACTATATCAAATGACAGAAGATATATGTGAAGAATTTGATTTACATAAATACGAAATTTCAAATTTTGCAAAAAATGGTCATCAATGTCACCATAATCTGAATTATTGGCATAGCGGTGAGTGGGTTGGAATTGGTCCAGGTGCGCACTCCAGGATTTCAAAGAATATGAAAAGAACAGCAATAATTAATGAGTATGACCCACAAAAATGGTCAACTATGATAATTAAAAATGGAAATTCTGTGATTGAAGAAGAGATTTTAACAACCGAACAAAATTGTGATGAATACTTATTAATGTCCATGAGAACCACGGAAGGAATGAAAATAAAAAGATATAATTCCTTAGGTGGAAAGCTCAATAAAGTTAAAGTTGATGAGTTTATTAATGATGGTTTTCTTGAAAAAAGTAACAATGGTGACAGTATAAATATTACTCGTAAAGGATCAATGTTAAGTGATATGATAATTGCAAATATAGCATCATTATGACAAAAAAATGAAACACGAATATAAGAAAATGCAGGATAAAATCGAAGCAGGTTTATATTTAGTGGCAACCCCCATTGGAAATCTAGAAGATATTACTCTCAGGGCTTTACGTATTTTGAACTGTGTGGATAAAATTTATTGTGAAGATACAAGGGTAACAAAAAAATTATTAAATTATTATCAAATAGAAAAAAAATTATACAAATATAATGATTATAGCAATGAAGATGATAGAGAAATAATACTACAAGACATCATAAATGGGCTGAGCGTTGCAATATTATCCGATGCTGGAACGCCCCTCATTTCTGATCCAGGATATAAACTTGTAAGGGCATTAAGGGATAAGGATATTAATATTACTTCAATACCTGGTCCCTCAGCTTTAACTTCATCAGCGGTCGTATCTGGACTTCCTACAGATAAAATATATTTCATAGGCTTTTTGCCAAATAATATCACTAAAAGGAAAATTGAACTTGAAAAAGTAAAAACGCTGAATACTACTGTTGTAATATTTGAGAGTTCAAAAAAATTATCAAAAATATTAGATGAAATTAAAAATATTTATGGAAATATTGATATCACTATTGTGAGAGAATTAACAAAAATTTTCGAGGAAATAATAAGCGCCAAAATTGAAGAAATAATCAAGATAAGTTCCGAAAATAAAATTAGAGGAGAGATTGTTGTTCTATTTAACACATCTCAATTTGATTATATTATTGATTATGATGTCGTTGAGACTGATATCAGAAAATTAATAAATGATTTGCCACTAAAACAAATTACAAATATCATTCATACGAAACATAATCTACCAAAAAAAAAAATTTATGACCTTTGTCTTAAATTTAAAAAAACAATAAAAAATATTGGATAACATCAAACATTAAAACATTGGTTATTAGCATGAAAATTATTGTCCAAATGGATCCCATTGAAAAACTTAACCTTGAGGGAGATAGTACTTTTGCCCTTCTATATGAAGCACAAACCAGAGGGTATGAAATAGATTTTTATACTCCTAACATGTTGACATTAGAAGATGGAATCTTATTAGCCGAAGCTTATCAAATAAGTTTAAAAAATAACCCAAGTGAAATAATTAAATCAAATGGGGCAAAAAGTGTGCAACTCGATAAATATGATGTTGTTTTAATGAGACAAGATCCTCCATTTGATATGAATTATATTACCGCAACACACTTATTGGAAACAGTTCAGGAAAGAGTACTTGTTCTAAATAACCCCTTCTACGTGAGAAATTGCCCTGAAAAAATTTTTGTGAATAATTATAAAAAATTTATGCCACCTACAATGATAACAAGAAATACTTCTGAAATTAATAGATTTAGAGATAGATATGATGAGATTATCATTAAACCTTTATATGGAAATGGTGGAGCGAGTGTTTTTTATTCCAATAAATCCGATAGAAATTTTAATTCAATAATTGAAAATTTTATGAATATAAGTAATG
>JADHLM010000054.1 GCA_016780665.1 Hyphomicrobiales bacterium
ATAAGTAATATAGCAGGTGTACCAGCTATATTTGTAACATTTGGAATACTATTTTGGCTTTTAAGAAAATATAAAATTACAAGATCAAAAGTAAGAGGAGACTCCTAAATGTCCAGAAATTTTTCTCTTCTAATTTTGCTTTTAGCAATAATTATCTCAATATTTGTTGTTTTAACTGGAATAAATAACTCAAATTGGAATGATAAATCATCCTATGGACAGTATTATTTTTCGGGACTTAATCAAAAGATAAATGACATTAACAAAATCAAATTATCTCAATCAGATAATGTTTTTGAAATTGCTAAAGAAGATGATATGTGGATTTTAAAAAATAAAGACAATTATCCAGCAGACAATAACAAGGTCAAAGCCAATTTAATATCTCTTTCCAATGCAGTAAAAATTGAGCCTAAGACGGAAAGGGAGACTTTACTAAATAAATTGCATCTAGAAGATCCTTTTGTTTCAGGATCTAAATCTTACTTATTGGAATTGTACGATGATGATAATTTAATCGCTTCGGCTGTAATTGGAAAAAGAAAGCCTAATCTCCTAAAAAGAGGAGAATTTGGTGTGTATTTTAGAGAAACTGATGGTAACAAGAGTTGGTTAGTATCCGGCAATTTAAATGCATCAGATGGAATTAAAAATTGGATCAGCACAAGATTACTAGAACTTATACCGGATGATATAAGTAATTTGATAGTAACCCGAGGTAATAGAACAGTTTTAAAGTTCGGACGTGATTCCCTTGATAATAATAAATTTGTGATGATGGACTTTCTTGAAGGAGTGGAGACTAGAACTTCAATTGGATTAAGAAGTGTGATGAGAAGGTTTCTGAAGGTTGATTTTAGAGATATGCGCGTGGCCCAGTCATATAGCAATAAACCTGATACTGTCATAGAAATTTTAACGGTTGATGGCTATTTCATCAACATTGAGTTAAATAACGATTTAAATTCGCCGGGTGCTTGGGTTTCGGTTGTATCAACAGATCATCCTGACCAGATAAAGAATATTGGTTATGAGTTTTACTTAGATGAAAATTATAAAGAAGAATTTATTATAAAACTTGAAGATGTTCTAAAAATTAATTAAAAATATCATACATTAGAACTTCTTAAATCTTCCATCCTATTTACCTTCTTTAATTGTGGAAACAAAACTGACCACAACAAACCAACGGCAATAGTTACAGCGCCGCCGATAAATACCGATGGAACAATACCTATAAAGCCAGCAGTAACACCAGCACGGAAATCTCCTATTTCATTAGAAGTATTTGTTGCAATGGAGTGAACAGAGCCTACTCTTCCTCTCATGTTATCTGGTGTAATTATGGGTATAATTGTCTGTCTGATATATACACTTACCATATCTGCAGCTCCGTAGATGAATAGCATAATTAGTGACAACCATAGGATATCTGATAAAGCAAATATCGCTGTAGAAAATCCAAATATTATAGTTGATATTATGAGGTATTTTCCTGCATTTTTTACAGGCGGTATCTGTGTTAGAATGATACCAGTTAATACTCCTCCAACAGCAGGCATAGATCTTAGCAATCCCAATCCTTCAGGTCCTATTTTTAATATATCTATTGCAAACACTGGTAACATTCCCATTATTCCTCCAAAAAGAACTGCAAATAAATCAATAGTCATTGTGCCGAGAACTAATTTTGTTTTCCAAACATAGACAAATCCACTTACTACAGTAGCAAAAGATATTGCTTTTAGATTATCCGGGTTCTTTGGGTTCTTAAGGACGAAAGTAGCAATAGTTGAAATTGAGAAGCAAGCAATAGCGAATAAGTATACCCAGACATTAAATATTGAAATAATTATGCCAGCAATCAAGGGTCCAATTAAATGCCCGAGCTTTGAAACAGATGAATTATAAGCAGTCGCATTAGGGAAGAGCCTTTTTTCAACTATATTTGGTAATATTGCTGATAAACTAGGTTGGTACATCGCTCTTGCTGTGCCATGTATTAGTAAGACCAATAGTATCGGCACAATGCTGGTGGGGCCAGAAAGTGAATAAAAAAGAAGAAAAAAGCATACAGCTAAATGTATAATATTACATACAGCAAGGACAATTTTCCTATCGAATTTGTCTGCCACAACCCCAGATGGTAAAATAAAAATAAAAATTGGTATAAATTGTGCTAAGCCAATTAAACCTAAATCTAATGGGTTTCTAGTTAACTCATAAATTTGCCAACCGACAGTCAATGTGATTGTTTGAATTGCAAGTGTATTGAACCATCTTATGGTCAAATAAGACAAAAAGTTTTTACTTTTTAATAGTTGATTCTTGTTCATTTGATAATAGAATTTAGTAATTATTTTGGCGGAGAGAGTGGGATTCGAACCCACGATACGATCTCTCGTATACTCCCTTAGCAGGGGAGCGCCTTCAGCCACTCGGCCATCTCTCCACATTGACAATCTTAGTTAACAGTACCCCTGTTCAGATCATAAAGGATATTAGAGTTATTATTATCTTCATACAACAATATTTTGTAATATTGTGCATTTCTTAAAACACTTTTTACGTAATTTCTGGTTTCCCTGAATGGAATAAGCTCGATCCAATCTATTATGTCAATTTCTTTATTTAACCTGATCCAGGATCTTACTCTGGTTGGGCCAGCATTATATGAGCTTATCGCGTAAACATAAGATCCATCAAATTCATTAATCAAATCAGAAATATATCTACTTCCAAGTGTAATATTGTAGGATGAGTCATTAGATAATCTATCTTTTTCATATTCAACTTTTTCTAATCTTGATAACATTTTTGCAGTATTGGGCATAATTTGCATCATGCCCATTGCTCCAGAATAACTGATTGCTTCTGATGCAAATTCACTTTCTTCGAGGATTATTGCGTGGATCAGATTTTTTATATTAAAGAGTTTATCTTTTTCTTCTATTTTAAAAGGAAAGTCATTAATTGGATATAAGTGTTCTAAGTTTGTTTTATTTATTCCAGTTTTCTTAGAAATCCTAATTGATGTTTGAGTCAAATGAGAAGTGTTTGCTATTTCTGGTAATGTATTTGGGTTTAGTTCTTCTGAATACAGGTCATAAATTTTATGAATGAATTTTGCAGCTAGGTATTTTCTATCTACCGCTCCCAGAATATTAATAGCTATAATCAAATCATTATTAATATCAACATTTTCTTCATTGGAGAAATTCGTAACTTTATTTTCTAATTTAATTTCATATTCGCTATAGGTGGCTGCTAGTAAACCATAAAAGCTATTAATATAACTAGCTGAAATTTCCAAAAAATCTTTAGCTAACTCAGTTTCCTCAAATTTAATATGGCTTTGGGCAATCCAGAAATTAGCTTTAGCAATATTTTCATCAAGATTTGTTAGATACAACAAATTATTAAAATGTTTAATAGCTCTATCTTTATCATTAAATTTTTTAAGAGAAATCCAACCCTTTAAAAATTCTAAATTTGCAAAAATCTCATTTTTAACTTCTATATTAAAAGTCATTACTTCATATGCTTCTCTATATTTTTGCTCAGATATCAATTTTCTTCCAATATATTCTGATTGAATAGCCCAAAGGATAGGGTTATTGATATCTAATGTGTTTTTATACTTATTAATATGATCATAAGCTTCATTGTAATATTTTTTTTCGAGTAGCCATTTGATTTTTAAATAATGATATGATGAGTTGTTTTTAAAAATTTCTTCTATTTTATTAAAATCATTTCTTGCAACATACTCATCTGATTTGATTTTAATAGCAATATTAGCTAACTGAATAAAATATCCATCCAGCAATAACGCAACATCATTTAGTTCATCTAAATCATCAAGGTATAACATTCTATCAAATCTTACTTCTAAGTCTTTATTTGATATACATAAGCTGCAATATTGAATAAATTTATTTCTTGCTTCCCTACTAATCTTCATTTTATGCCATGCAGTTTTATAGGATTCTTTTGCATTATTGTATTTTCCAATTTTAAAATCATTAATTGATTTAGCAATATATCCATCTCCACTAATCGGGGGGTACATTTCAAAGTAACGTGAAACAAATTCTTGTTCTAAATCATTTGAGATGAAATATTTTTCAATCTTTTTTTGGATTATATCAATGTCTGGCCAATCTTGATTTTCATTTATAAATTCATACATCTCAACTATATTTGGTGATGTATATGGAGAACGCAAAACATACCAATCAATAATTTTAGATGTAATTCTGTTCTTATCGGTAACAAATTCATTTCTCATATCCATTAAAAGTTCTGGGTCAAGGGGGCTATCGTCAATTTTTTTGAAAAATTCATAAAATTGAATATATTCATTGGACTCAACTCCAAATGTATTTAATTTTTTATTTTTTATATGTGGTAAATTATATCCTTCTCCTATTAATTCAATTAACGATGGTTTTTTTGTTGGTGTTACAGAGTAAGATTGAGCGTGAATTTTGTTAATAGTTAATGAAATAAATAAAAACAGAATAATCAATACTATGCCTGGTGTATTGTTTTTAATTCTTTGTGAGTGATATAATTTTGTTGTAACTGATATCATTGATTTATATTCATAAATTGTATAATAATATTATTATATAACTAACCAAAAATAATGGGAAAAAAATGTTCAGTGGATCAATTACAGCTTTAGTGACACCCTTTAATCACGATGGCTCCCTAGATGAAGATAGCTTTATGAAACATATTAACTGGCAGATTGACAGTGGAACAAATGGTTTTGTTCCTGTTGGCACCACTGGAGAGTCTCCAACATTATCCCATGATGAACACAAAAGAGTTGTAGAATTATGTGTTGAAGTTGTGAATAAAAGAGTGCCTGTAATTGCCGGTGTAGGATCCAACAATACTGAGGAGGCAAAAGACTTTTTAGAACACGCTTCATCTGTCGGAGCTGATGCAGGACTAATAGTTACTCCTTATTATAACAAACCAACTCAAGAGGGTATGTATCAACATTTTAAGGTATTAAATGATGTTTCAAATATTCCATTATTAATATACAACATCCCTGGGAGATGCATTGTGGATATGTCTATAGAAACAATGCTAAGATTATCAAAACTGAACAATATAATTGGTGTTAAAGATGCCACTGCTGATATATCTCGAACAAGTCTTCAAAGGCATGTACTTGGTAATGATTTTATACAATTATCAGGAGAAGATATGACAGCTCTAGCTTTGATGGCTCATGGTGGTCATGGGTGTATATCAGTTACATCAAATGTTGCGCCTAAATTATGTGCTGAATTTCAGAAAGCTTGTTTGGTAAAAGACTTTGATAATGCTCTTGAACTACAAGATAGATTAACACCATTACATAAAGCACTTTTTATCGAAACCAGTCCTGGACCTATTAAATATGCACTAAGTTTGTTGGGTTTTTGCAAGGATGTAGTAAGGCTTCCTCTTGTAAATATATCATCTGACACAAAAAAAACAGTCAAAGAGGCCATGGAATTTGCTGGGTTAATCTAGTAATAAAAAAATGCCTCAAAATGATAATACCAAAATAATATCCCAAAACAAAAGGGCTAGATTTAATTACGAAATACTTGAGACTATGGAAGCAGGTATTGTGTTGGCTGGATCAGAAGTCAAATCATTGAGAACAAGCAAGGTTAACATTTCAGATACTTATGCAGCGCCTGAAAATGATGAAATAAAAATTCATAACTTGTTCATTACTGAATACAAAAATTCATCACAAAAAGATACTAATCCAAGACGTATCAGGAAACTCTTATTTCACAGACGTGAGATAAAAAAGATACAGGGTTATATTGATCAGAAAGGTATGTCATTAATCCCGTTAAAGCTCTATTTTAATTCAAAGGGCGTTGCAAAAATTGAACTAGCAATAGCAAGAGGTAAAAAGCTCTACGACAAGAGAGAGGCTGAGAAAAAAAGAGACTGGGATAGAAGTAAACAAAGATTATTTAAAAAAGATCAATAATGATTTTTACATTGATTATTATTAAAAATAGTTATAAACCTAACAAAAAACAGGAGTTATTATAATGGCAAGAGTTACAGTAGAGGATTGTATTGATAAAGTCGCGAATAGGTTTGATTTGGTTTTGGTGGCAAGCCACCGTGCACGAATGATCGCAGGCGGTTCACAAATAACTGTTGCTAGAGATAACGATAAAAACCCTGTGGTTGCTCTCAGAGAAATTGCAGATGATCAAGTTACACCAGAAGATCTTCGAGAAGAATTAATTCATTCACTTCAGAAACAAGTAGAAGTTGATGAGCCCGAAGAAGATGCCGCTCCATCAGTTGAACCACTGGATACAAAAATATTTGGTGATAATGCTGAACAAATTGAAGAACAAAGCGAAAGAATGTCTGAAGAAGAATTACTCCGAGGAATGGAAAAGGCGATCGCTGCAGATAGTGGTTATAAACCACCTAGAATATAATATTAATTTCTATCATATCCAATAATTACATTCTCCCCTTTATTGTAAATTATTTTTTTTAGATGTATGCTTTATATGTATACAGATAGTTAAAAATAATAAGGCTTATTCAATGGCTGAAAAAAAGTTAGGATATTTTACTGAAGAAAAATCAATTGAGGCTGTTATTGAGAGAATATCTTCTGATTGTGATCCAAGACTGAAAGAGGTCATGAGCGTGATAATCAAGAAATTGCATGAAGCTGTTAAAGAAATAGAACCAACTCAAGATGAATGGATGAAAGCAATTATGTTTCTAACCGAAACGGGGCATAAAACTGATGATTGGCGCCAGGAATATATTCTTTTATCTGATATCCTGGGTGTATCCATGTTAGTAGATGCCATAAATAGCAGAAGGCCCAATGGAGCATCAGAAAATACTGTCCTTGGACCATTCCATATCGAGGGTGTTCCAGAAACAAAAATGGGAACAAACATCAGTCTTGATGGGAAAGGTGAACCTATGTACGTTCATGGTCATATCCTTGATATTGATGGTAATCCAATATCAGGCGCTCAGATTGATATTTGGCAAGCGAACGAAGACGGCTTTTATGATGTTCAACAAAAAGGAATTCAGCCCGACTTTAATCT
>JADHLM010000055.1 GCA_016780665.1 Hyphomicrobiales bacterium
AAAACATTCTGGAAAATTTTTAGTTCGTATTGAAGACACTGATAGAGAAAGATCTACTAAAGAGTTTGAAAAAAATATTCTTGATAGTCTGAATTCTATTGGACTGTCGCCGGATGAAAAACCTATTAATCAATCTGAAAGAGGAGACATATATCAGGCTGCAGCTCAAAAAATTATAGATTCTGGACAGGCATATTATTGTAATTGTTCTGTTGAGAGGCTTGAAAAAATGAGGTCTGAACAACAAGCTAACGGTGAGAAGCCTCAATATGATGGAAAATGTAGGAGCCTAAACCTAGAAAAATCAAATGATACAGTTCTTAGACTTAAGACACCTCTTGATGGTGAAATAGTAGTAAAAGATTATGTTCGTGGTGATATTGTTTTCAATAATGCAGAGCTTGATGATTTAATTATTCTAAGGAGTGATGGAAGTCCAACCTATCATTTATGTAATGTAGTTGATGATTTTGAGCAGGGTGTTACTACAGTCATCAGAGGCGAGGATCACATAAGTAATACTCCAAGGCAAATACATATTCAAAATGCCCTTGCATATCCTGAGCTTGAATATGCACATTTACCTTTGGTATTGGGTCCTGATAAAAAAAGACTTTCAAAAAGACATGCTGCAACTAGTCTTGAGGAATACAAAGATGAAGGATACCTCGATTCAGCTATTCTTAATACTTTAGCAAGGCTTGGCTGGTCCAGAGGAGATAAAGAAATTTTTTATCTTGCAGATTTAATTAAGGATTTTGAGATAACAGAAGTTCAAAAAGCTGGAGCAATATTTGATGTAACTAAGTTAGATTTTCTTAACTCTCAACATATGGCAAATTTATCGCATGAAGATTTTATTGTTGCTATCAATCCATTCCTTGATGATCTTGGTATAAACATCAATAATCATCCTAAAAAAGATCTTCTTATCGAATCCATGAGGTCTTCTGCAAATACCCTAAAAGGGGTATCAGCTAATCTTGTTTGTTATTTTAAAGAAATAGAAAACTATGATAAGAAAGCCATAGAAAAATTTATTGGAAGTTCGGATGAAGTTCTGGTCGACATAAAAGAAAAAATCAGTGACATGAATGCATGGGACGAATCTTCTCTGGATAATATTCTTCTAGAATATCGAGAAGAAAAAGAATTATCGATTCCAAAGGTTAATCAACCAATTAGAATAGCTTTAACTGGATCAACTAATTCACCATCTTTAGGGACAACCCTATATTTATTTGATAAAGAAAAGGTTATAGAAAGATTAGATGCTCTTATAGCTTTTGTTCACAAAGGTAATTAAAGAATTCATTACATTCGTTCCTTACTATATCTTTTTTTATTGCACTAATTCTGTATCTGAACTTTTTATCTAAAATTTTAGAGATTTTCACTTTTTTTAAATCAGCCTTTTTAAGGCTATTGTCATCAAGAACAGAAACAGCCATACCGTCAGTTACAATTGAGAGAGCAGAACTATATGAATCAGTTTTTACAATAACATTCATGTCTATTGATTGATTTTTGAGATAATTAGCTATACTTGATTCTTCATAAAATGATAATAAATTTGTAATTTCAACAAAAGGATAATGCTTTATATCATTTAAATAGACTTCATCTTCAATATTAAAAGCTATTGGCGAAACTAAGCTATGTTTGCCTTCTTTTAAAACAGTTGACCTTAAGCTTGATTGTTTTTTTGAATTAAAACATATGGTTAAATCAATATCGGGTTTATACCTATCCTCAATTAAATCAATACTATTAAGATTTATAAGATTGAATTTAACCTCAGGGTTTACTTCATTATATTTTTTTATAATCACTGGAATAATACTTTCTGCAAGAGAGGGTGTTGTTCCAATATTTATGTAGTCAATTGATCTAGTTTTGTATGTATTAGCTATAGCATTGAAACTTTTAAGTTGACTATGAACAACTGAGGCATGTTGAAATAAATCGTCAGCTTCATGGGTTGGGATAAGTTTCTTGCCTTGTCTTAAAAACAATTTAAAATTCAGATTTCTTTCTATAACTCTTAATGTTTTGCTAATAGATGGTTGAGAAATATTGAGACTTTCAGCTGCAGCAGTCATTGATGCATGTCGATACACCTCATAAAAAATTTCTATTTGCTTTGCAGACAACATTTATATATAACCTTTATTTATATTTATCTTAATATAAGAATAATATTTATGGTAGACAGGAAAAGTTTTAAAGCATTATACTTTAGGAGATTTTAAATTTTATTAGGGGATTATAAAATGTTAAAAAAACTATTATTAGTATTTCCACTGGTTATATCTATAACTCTTGTAGCCCAGGACACTGACACTGCATCAGATGCTGATGTTGAAGAAGTAGTTACTGTAGGTTCACAAATTAAAGGATCTAAGATAACAGGCATTCTTCCAGTTAGTATTATAAGTTCTGAAGATGTAGATGCTTTAGGTATAGATAGTGGTGATGAGCTTTTAGAGCAAATGGTTGAGCAAGGAGCAAACTATTTTAATGAAGCGGAAGAGACTTCAGGAGGAGTAAATGCCGCTAGAGGCGATGTCGGTGCTTACAATCTAAGAAATATAGGTGTAGGTAATACATTGGTATTACTCAACGGAAGAAGGCTTGTAAATAATGCTGGCTATCAAACAGAACTCATAGGAGAAGACTATATTCCTACAATGACTGTTAATTCTCAAGCTATTCCAGTTCTAACTTTGGACAGAGTTGAAGTATTAAGAGATGGAGCTTCTGCTATCTATGGTGCTGATGCAGTTGCTGGTGTTGTTAATAATGTTTTGGAAACCAATTACGTTGGCATGGAGTTAAAGGTCAGAACATCTGAGTTTGAAAATTTTAATCCAGGAGAAGGAAATAGAATTAATTTCAAAATGGGTAGAGATTTTAATAACGGCTCTACAAACCTAACATTTTCTTATGATTATTATAAAAGAGATAGACTTCCTGCCACTGAAGATCCAAGATGGTCTGCTTGTGATTTAAGACAAATGGTAAGCTCAGAAAATGAAGATTTCAGGGGTAAGAGTAATTTAAATAATTGTTACAGTTATAATTATGCACAACTTGATAGATCTGGTAGAGACAGTTTTACTGATAGTAGTGGTGAGACACAAATCATACCTCTGACTGGTATAGATCCAATAACAGGAGGTGTACCTTCAACTTGTGATGGTGCTTCAAACACTCTTTTAACAGGGTATGGGACCTGTTTGCATCCTGACACCTCAGGTTCTGGTTATTATCAGAATCCTAACTTATTAAGAGATGCCCGTGGTGAGCTTGAACGCCAAAATATGTTTTTATTTATAAATCATGAGTTTGATAGTGGTAATGAAATGTATCTTGAGATTGGTAAATATGGTTCACAATATAAGAAAAACAAGGAATCTGGTGGTATCTTTTCAGTACAGAAATTTTATATGAGAGACAACTATTGGGCTCAACAAATAGAAGATACAACAGGTGAAGATGTAAATAGAACGTGGCTTTTTGATGGATGGAGACCAAACAATGTTCAAAGAAAGGTTGATAATGATAAATCTACATATAGATATCTTATTGGTTTTAGAGGTTTAACAGACAATAATTGGTCATGGGATACAGCATTTTTAACAAGTAAAGCTAAAATGACCGACATTACTCATAATCGCATTAGTGCACTTGAATTAGTTGAAGGTCTAAACGATTCAACTTCTGCTGCGATTAATCCTTTTTCAATTAATAACGATAATATTGAAAGAGCTCTTGTCGACGTATACAGAAACGATACAAGTGAACTTAAAATGTTTGATTTTAAAGCATCAAAACCAGATATTTTCTCATTACCGGCAGGTGATGTGGCAATACTTATTGGCTTAGAACACAGATATGAAAAGTACGTTGATGATAGAGATCCTCTTCTTGATGGGACAATTACTTACACATCTTATAATGGATACACTCATCCATATGCAGCAGCGGTAATTGGTAGTAGCCCATCCACAGATACAATTGGAGCAAGGGATACATTTTCATTATTTACAGAATTGCAAATACCAGTAACCGATACAATATCAGCTCAAGTGGCAGTGAGATATGAGGATGTTCAAAATGTTGGGTCAACAACTGTTGGTAAAATAGCTGCTGGCTGGGATGTTTCTAATAGTATTAGGCTGCGAGGATCTGTATCAACCTCATTAAGGGCTCCAAATCTTATACAAATTCATCAACAAGAGGTCACTAGAGTAGCTACTCGTGAAGATTTTGTTTATAAGTATATTGGTGCAGATGACTGGGATCAGACTGTTCAAAGATATAGTAAGGCTAAATCCGTGAATGATGGATTAAAGTCAGAAGAGTCAACAAATACTTCTATAGGTATAGTCCTTGAGCCTGCAATGATAGATGGCCTAACTTTTACTGCAGACTTATGGTCAATTGAAAAAGAGAATACAATAGGGTTATTTGGTAGAGAAAATCACTCTGTATATGATTTAGCTCTAAGAATTGCAGCGGGAAATAGTAATTGTTCATCTTTTTCTGGTAATTCAGCTCTTACTGGGTTAGATGAATACGATGGATCTGACACAATTGAGTTAACCGATGGATCAGAGCCAACTTTAGATCAAGCATTTGCTGCTGCTGGAATATGTCCAAGAGGGCAAATTAATCAAGTCACTGATGAGTATTTAAATTTAGCTACAAGAAACATAGAAGGGCTTGATATTGCTATAGTTTACTCACTAGGCGATTTCACATTTAAATATAATGGATCTTTCACAGATGAATTTTCTCAGGAGGCAACTTCCCAATTTGCTGAAATGCAAACTTTGAAGAATAATGGAACTATTCCAGAGAATATTCCCCTTCAAGGTTTTGGTGACTTATTAGGCAAAGATGGATCTCTTGAAGAAAAGCATTCATATAAACTATACTACAATGCTGGTAAGTGGGGAGGATCCATTACTGGTCTTACTAAAGGTGACTTTATTCAGGCCATATTTGGAACCGTTAACGGACAAGGTTATATCATCCCAGAAATGACTACTATTGATGTAGCTCTTTGGACTAAGTTTGATATTGCTGGTTATGATTCAAGAGTAAAATATACCATTAAGAATATTGAAGATGAGAGAGCGCCTCTTGCTGATGGATATCAAGGGTATTTTTCTGATGTTCATCAAGACTTAGGTATGATTCATCAACTTGAACTTCGTATGAGGTTTTAATCTTAGGTAAACTAAAAGGGAGCTCTTAGCTCCCTTTTTTTTAAAAAATAAATTAATCTATAAAACTAATAATGAAAGCATATAAGAAAAAAGGTTTTATACTTGGGCTCATAATTTTTATATTTATGATTTTTTTGCCTGCACCGTCAGGATTAAATGAAACAGGATGGTCAGTTGCTGCAATTGTAATATTAATGGCTATTTGGTGGGCAACTGAAGCTATACCAGTGCCAGTAACAGCTTTGCTTCCTTTAGCTTTATTTCCATTAATTGGAGTAGCATCATTTAAGGAAGCAGCATTACCATATGCTAATCCGAATATATATTTGTTTCTAGGTGGCTTTATGCTTGCCTTGGCAATTGAGAGATCAGGACTTCATAAAAGAATGGCATTGCATATGATTATTGCTGCTGGCTCTAGTGGACCTAAACTAATTGGTGGTTTTATGCTAGTTGCTGCACTCATAAGTATGTTTGTAATGAATACCTCTACGACATTAATGCTTTTACCAATAGGTTTAGCTGTATGCTCAGTTGTAGCAAATACAATCCCCGGTCTTACAGAAAAAGAAAAGAAATTTTTTGATACCTCTTTAATGTTAGGTATTGCATATGCAGCAACAATCGGTGGCATGTCTACTCTTGTTGGCACTGCTCCAAATATTGTTTTTAGTGCATTCATGCAGGAAACATATGGTATAGAAATCTCTATGATCCAATGGATGACTCTTGGAGTACCTCTAGCAATTGTTATGCTTTATTCGGCTTGGGTAATCTTGACTAAATATGTTTTCCCTACATCTTTTATAACATCTGATGAGACTAAATTGTATTTAAGGAATATGCTCACAGATCAAGGCCCATTATCAAAAGATGAAAAGAAAATCTCTATAATTTTTGGCCTAACCGCTCTGGCTTGGATGTTTAGAACTCTTTTAGATAATTATGAAATGTTTGCTGGCCTTACTGATGCAGGAATTGCAATAATATCAGCAATTTTATTATTTATGATTCCTTCAAGCTCAAATAAAGGTGAGCTTCTAGACTGGAGTCAATCTGATAAATTGCCTTGGGGTTTATTAATACTCTTTGGAGGAGGACTATCAATTGCAGCTCAAATAAATTCAAGCGGCCTTGGCATTTGGATTGGTGAAGGATTAAGTGTATTAAGTACAGTTCCACCAATTTTCCTAATACTTGCAGTTGCAACCTTAATTATTTTCTTAACAGAAGTTACTTCCAATGTAGCAACAACTTCAACATTTTTACCAGTTTTTGGTGCCGTCGCTGTTGGCATAGGAGTGCTACCTGTATCACTTACTGTCCCAGTGTGTTTAGCTGCAAGTTGTGCTTTTATGTTGCCTGTTGCAACACCCCCAAACGCCATAGTTTATGGATCAGGAAAATTTACAATAGCCACCATGATGAGAGCAGGTTTTGTTCTTAACATTATTGGTATATTTGTTGTAACTATATTTGCTTATTTCTTAGCTCCGCAAATTTTTTGAAGATGCATAAAATTTTTATAACCTTTGTAATTCTATTTTCTAGCTCAATAGATTCTAGGAGTTATATAGATTACGAGTCCCCATATCATCCTGTTGTGGGTAATTTTGGTATGGTTGTTAGTCAAAATTATTTATCATCAGATATAGGAATAGAGATTTTAAATAAAGGGGGGAATGCTATAGATGCAGCTGTTGCTGTTGGATTTTCTTTAGCAGTTACTTTGCCCAGATCAGGAAATCTTGGTGGCGGTGGATTCATGCTGGTTTACTTGAAAGAAAAAGACGA
>JADHLM010000056.1 GCA_016780665.1 Hyphomicrobiales bacterium
AACCTATTTGTAGAAGATCTTCTTATAACCTTTTTAATCCTAGCATTTCTTTTTTTCATCAAATCGTGGATTATTTTTGGGTCACTATTATTAGAAATTGATACCGCAAGCGAATATGCGTCCTCAATTGCCATAGAAGCTCCTTGAGCTAAATGGGGCTTTATTGTGTGTGCAGCATCTCCAATAACAAAAATTGGTTTGTTTTTATCTAAAAAAAGTTTTGTTTTATAGTCATTCAAGTTCCAAATAGTCCAATTGGTTGCATTTAGAAAATCATGGAAAGTATTCTCTGCGCTTTTAAAATAATTTATGGAAATATTGTTAAAATTAAGATTATTTTTTTTTGCTATAACTACAATATTTATTTTGTCTTCAAAGAATGGGTAAGCCACTATATGCAAATCTTCTGACAAGAAAACATAGATTGAGTCATTTTTTATTTGGAATGGGAATTCTTTTTTTTTAGCTACTGCTCTTAGTGTAAGATAATTACTTGAAGTTTGTTTTATTAATATATTTTTGAATAAGGGCTTTTTTGAGGATCCACTAGCAATAATTATTCCTCGTGATTCTTTTGTGTCATTCTTGTCATAGTTTATATCAAAATGATCTCCATGGTCTATTATATTGCTAATATGTTTATTATTTTCAATGACAGTTCCATTTTTATTAACAGCATTCAAGAGGTGCTCATATAGTATTTTTCTGCTTATTGTAAAGTATTTTGATAAGTTATTATTTAATACAAATTCATTAACCGGAAGTCTTGTTAATGTTTTTAGGTTTCTTAGTGATATAATTTCAATATTATTTATAACATGCATATCTGGTAGGATAGTATCGAGGAGTCCTATCTTTGCTAATATATTGGATGCATTAGGTGTTATTTGAATACCATAATGATCCTCTGGTGAACTAGTTTCCTTTTCAAAGATACTATGACTAATATTTGATTTTGAGAGTATCTGGCTACACGTTAAACCAGCAATTCCTGAACCTATGATATCATACATGTAATCAGATAAGTTACTGCTCAACCACACAATTTGTAGGTATGGTTTCGCGTGCACCCAAAGTTTCATTTAGTTTAAATTTTGTTGAACAATATGGGCATACGATGTTTTTGTTTTTGCCCATGTCTAAAAAAATATGTGGATGATCGTGTGGCGGATATGCACCTATACATTTAAATATTTTAACTGGTATCTCAATTTCGGAGTGACCATCTGTATTTTGAAAATGTGGTGTTGGGTTTTCAGCCATTTTTTAATCTCCCTTTGAGATAATTGGTGTACCTTATAACAAAAATATATTTTTTAATTGAACAAATTTGATTAAATATCTATTTAAATATATTATTAAATAAAAAATCTGAAATTTTCTATAATTATTTAAATTCAGCAACAATAAATGGTAGAACTATGGTCCAAAATAATAATACTAAGACTAGCTTAAATAAGTTACCTGGCATTGATCCCATATGGGATAATATAAAAGAGGAAGCGCGAGATGCTTCAGATGCTGATCTAGCAATCACACGTTATATGTATTCATTAATTCTGGGAAACAAGAGCTTGGAGAAAGTTTTATCTTTGCATTTATCTAAATTGCTTGAAACAGCTCATCTTGAAGATAGGTTAATTGAAGAACTATTTGATGATTTTTATAATAGTCATAAAGACATAAAACAAATAATAAGATCCGATATAGCAGCAGTATTTGACCGTGACCCTGCGTGTCATAGATACATAGAACCTGTTTTGTATTTCAAAGGTTTTCAGGCATTACAAGTTCATAGGCTCGCACATTGGTTATGGAATGATGGTAGAAAGGATTTGGCATATTATTTGCAAAGTGTCAGTTCACGTGTATTTTCAGTTGATATTCATCCTGCAGCTAAATTTGGGAGGGGTATATTTATAGATCATGCCACCGGTATAGTGATTGGTGAAACAGCTGAGATTGATGATAATGTATCAATATTGCATGATGTAACCCTTGGTGGAACAGGAAAGAAGTGCGGTGACAGACATCCAAAAGTCAAAAGCGGTGTTTTAATTGGTGCCGGCGCAAAAATTCTCGGTAATATAAACATTGGTTCTTCTGCAAGAATTGCAGCAGGAAGTGTGGTTTTGCATGATGTTCCTAATGGTACAACAGTTGCTGGTGTGCCTGCAAAAGTTATTGCAAATAACGATAAGGACTATCCAGCGCAAGACATGGACCACTTATTACCCAGCCATGATAATGAGATAAAATAAAATGGATACCAAAGAAAAAGATAAAATTCAGAATTATCTCAGAGATAAATTCAAAACTGATGTCATAAATGTTATTGATAGGCCTCAAAAAAGTGACTCAATGGAGGTTTATGTCGGTGATGAGTTCATCGGTGTGATTTTTCGTGATGAGGAAGACGGAGAAGTTTCCTATTCATTTAACATGGCAATTTTAGATATTGACCTATAGTTTTGTTGGGTTTTCTTGCCCTTTGTAAACAATTTCTGGATCAAAAAGTTTTTTATCTTCTTCAAACTTCAGTTCAACATTATTTTCATTATCTAGAATTATGGACCTATAAAAACATGATCTATAACCAACATGGCAACTTGCACCTGATCCTTCAACATCAACAATTAACCAAATAGTATCCTGATCATCATCAATACGAATACTTTGTATTTTTTGGGTTAGTCCTGAAGTCACTCCCTTATGCCAGAGAGCATTTCTTGATCTACTCCAATAATAAGCTTCTTTGTTTTGTATTGAGAGCTGAAGAGCTTCTTTGTTCATGTAACCATGCATTAATACTTCACCGGTTTTTGCTGAAGTAGTAATAACTGGTATTAGTCCATTCTGATCAAATTTTGGGGCGAGGGTTATGCCTTCCTCTACTTCATAAACACTCTTTCGATCACCAAATTTTACTGACATCTCGTGACTCTGATCAATTGTTGGCTAGTTTCAAAAATCTATCTTTTAAGGCTTCGTTTTTCTCAAATTCACCTGTAAATCTTGTCGTAATAGTTGATACTTTATCTTTTTTGACTCCCCTTAGTGACATACACATGTGTTCGGCCTCAATAATTATTGCAACACCGCGCGGACTAAGTGATTGATTAATTGCATTGGTTATTTCTGCTGTCATAGTTTCTTGCGTTTGCAGGCGATGTGCGAAGATATCGACTAATCGAGCTATTTTAGAGATACCAACCACTTTATTTGAAGGAAGATAAGCAACGTGTGCTCTACCAATGAATGGGGCCATATGGTGTTCACAGAATGAATTAAAATTGATGTCCTTCAAAAGTACTATGTCATCATATCCACCAACTTCACTGAAAGTCTTCGATAGAACTTGAACTCCATCTTCGTTATATCCCTTAAAGTATTCTTTATAGGCATCTATAAATCTTCTAGGTGTCTCGAGTAGACCCTCTCTATTTGGATCTTCACCTATGTATGATATAATTGTCCTAACGGCTTTTTCTGCTTCTTCTCTTGAGGGCAAAGACGGAGCCGTTTTTAGATTGGTGACTTTCGGGTCTTTTTCCATCCTGTTTACTCCAGTAATTTGATATATAACGTATTTAGTATTTAAAAATTGAATATATGTTATTATTTATTAATTATCAATATATGAATGGTATTATTAAAATACAAACTTAAATGAGATTTTTAGTGATTAATTATAATGTTAGACGATATCTATAATAATAAAATAATTGAATTTGCATCTAATATCCAGCATATAGGTAGGTTGGATAACCCTGACTCATCATCGACAAAAGTAAGTAGGCTATGCGGTTCAAAAGTTACTGTGGATATTAAAATTAGAGATAATATCATCACAGAATTTGCTCATGATGTAAAAGCGTGTGCATTAGGCCAAGCTTCATCATCTATAATGGCTAAAAATGTAATAGGTTCATCCAAGGAAGAATTAGCTGAAGTTGCCGACATAATGTTAAATATGTTAAAAAATGATGGGCCACCTCCAGCAGGAAAATGGTCTGATTTGGCGTTCTTGCAACCCGTGAAAGATTATAAATCCAGACACTCATCTACTATGTTGACATTTGAAGCAGTAAATGAAGCTATAGAAAAACTAAAATAGCTAAGATTTTAAATGCTCAAAAATATAATTTCTTTTCCATTTCTAATACTTATAAAATTGTATCAATACACATTCTCATATTTTTTAGGCAATAGATGCAGATATTTACCAACATGTTCTAATTATGCTCTCGAGTCGATAAAAAAATATGGCATTTGGGTTGGGGGATGGTTGTTTTTTTATAGATTTATGAGATGTCACCCTTTGTCTGGTCATGGATATGATCCAGTTCCTGATGAACTTCCTGATAATTGTGTTTGGTACAAGCCTTGGACCTATAAAATAAAAAAAGTATTTGAATAAAAATAAAATCCTACTATTAATAATAATGATACTTACCTGATTTGTAACAGAGATTGAGTTATAGCGATGTACAAATACAATTTACTTGATGGATCCCAGAGGGAATTTGAAAGTCAAATAACAGCAGAAGAGCTTGCAAAGTCCATATCTGACTCCCTTTTTAAAAAAACATTAGCAGTAAAAATTGATGGTCAATTATCAGATCTATCTGATTTATTACCGGATGGTTCAAAAATAGAATTAATTACAAAAGAGCACCCAGATGCGCTTGAATTAATTCGCCATGATTGCGCTCATGTATTAGCTGAAGCAGTACAAGAAATTTTTCCTGAAACACAAGTTACAATCGGACCAGTTATAGAAAATGGTTTTTATTATGATTTTTATCGCGAAGAATCATTCAAACCTGAAGATCTCATAAAAATTGAAAAAAAAATGCATGAGATAATTTCAAAAAATAGACACTTTGAGAAAAAAGAAGTCTCAAGAAATGAAGCAATACAGATTTTCAAGGACAAAAATGAGGAATATAAAGTAGAATTGATTAGTGCCATTCCAGATGATCAAACTATAAAATTATATTCGCAAGGTGACTGGTTCGACTTATGTCGTGGACCTCATATGGTTTCAACAGGGCAAATAGGCAAGGCATTCAAATTAATGAAAATAGCCGGGGCATACTGGCGCGGTGACTCTAATAACGTTATGTTACAGAGAATCTACGGAACTGCTTGGTCAAGCAGTGAACAATTGAATGCATATTTGAACATGCTCGAAGAGGCCGAAAAAAGAGATCATAGAAAACTGGGGCGTGAGATGAATCTTTTTCATTTTCAGGAAGAAGGACCTGGATCAGTATTTTGGCACAAAAAGGGATGGACACTATTTACAGAACTTATTGATTACATGAAAAGAAAAGGTCAAAAAGCAGGATACTTAGAAGTCAATACTCCTGATATGTTAGATAGATCTTTATGGGAAAAATCAGGGCATTGGGAAAAATTTGGTGAAAATATGTTCACTAGTACAACACCTGATGAGAAAATATTTGCTTTAAAGCCCATGAATTGTCCTGGGCACGTCCAGATTTTTAAAAATGGCTTGAAAAGCTATCGTGAGTTACCAATAAAATATGCTGAATTTGGTAAGGTTCATAGATATGAGCCATCAGGTGCATTACATGGGCTAATGAGGGTAAGGCATTTTACTCAGGATGATGGACATATATTTCTTACAGAAGAACAAATTAAGGAAGAATGCGTAAAAGTACATGAACTAATATTATCTATCTATAAAGATTTTGGTTTTGATAATATTGTAGTCAAGTTCTCCGATAGACCTGAGAAAAGGGTAGGCGATGACTCTATTTGGGACAAAGCAGAAAAAGCTCTCATTGATGCTGTTGAAACAACAAACCAAAAATATGAATTAAATCCTGGGGAAGGAGCTTTCTACGGTCCAAAACTAGAATATGTTTTAAGGGATGCAATCGGAAGAGATTGGCAATGTGGAACATTACAAGTTGATTTTAATTTACCTGGACGTTTAGGCTCATTTTATATTGGCAGTGATGGTGAAAAACATGTACCTGTCATGTTACATAGGGCAATATTTGGTTCACTTGAGAGATTTACAGGGATTTTAATTGAACATTATGCAGGTAGATTACCATTATGGATTTCACCAACGCAAATTGTAATTGTCACAATTAGTTCTCAAGCAGACGACTATGCAAAAGAGGTTTTAGAATATTGTCAAAATAATAATCTAAGAGCTGAAGTTGACCTCAGAAATGAAAAAATTAGCTATAAAATTAGAGAACATATATCAGTAAAAATTCCATTATTATTTGTTATTGGTCAGAAAGAAATTGAGGATAAAACAGTTACTATCAGAGAACTTGGTAATACCGAACAAAAAACTCTAAGTCTTACAGACGCTGTATCAGAAATAAAAATGAAAGCCTTACCCCCTGACTATAAGGACTAGGACATAAACTGTTCTCTTATAATTCTCTCCTCGAGATTATGATTTGAGTCAAACATGATGTTTAATTTTTTTGTTTCATCATTTGAAATTATAATACTTTTTGCATTTTTTATTTCATGGTTATCAGCTGTTGCATTGACTTTTCTGAAATCAGGGTCAAGAACTTCAATTTCAACAATTGAATTTATATCAAGCAAAGCTCCTTTCCATCTTCTTGGTCTGAATGGACTTGTTGGTGTCATAGCCATAAGTTTTGCATTAATTGGTAAAATAGGTCCATCAGCTGATAAATTATAGGCCGTACTTCCTGCTGGTGTAGATATTAGTAGTCCATCTGATATTAATTCATTTAGTCTGACTTTATCATTTATGGAGATTTTTAGTTTTGCTGCTTGGTAAGTAGTTCTTGATAGTGCAACTTCATTAATTGCAATTTCTGTATGTTTATCATTGTTAATATCAGTAACCGTCATTTTTAGAGGGTTGATTGTTGTTATTTCAGAGTCTTTTATCTTATTTAGTA
>JADHLM010000004.1 GCA_016780665.1 Hyphomicrobiales bacterium
TGTATTCTTGTTCAATTTCTTGAAACAAAAGCTGATGCCATTCACATTGTATCACTTGTAAATATAATTACTGATGGGGGTGCCAATTACATACGAATAATAATAAAAAAGATCTCAAATGAAGGGCAAATGCCAGGAGAAGTTTATATCATATCAAAAGATAAAGAACTGATTTACAACATTAAACAAACACAATGCATCGATGGACAGTGTGAATTTATTGAACAAATTACACCTGAATTCATGTCCATGCTTCAAGATGATAATGATTTCATTATTGGAGTTTCATTTCAAGATTTGGGTATAAATATTGGAACTCTTGTAAGTGGCACAGAATTTGGCTATTTATACAGAAAAATAGAACAATAGTTAATGTCATTTGAATATTGTATTTTGTAGCAAAAATATATAGTATTATAAGTGAAATTATTAGTCACTTTTAACCATGAGGTCTTAAATGAATAAAATAATGGCAATAATCTTGTCAATAATTATACTAAACTTCAGCTATATTCCCTATGCCACATCTAACAGTTTATGTGATGGTCCAGCTGGTGGCTTACTTTGTGGAGCTGGAATAGGTGGTGGTATTGGTTCTGCACTCGATGGCGAGGATGGTGCAAAAACAGGTGCAATCTTCGGAGGTTTAATGGGCCTAGCTGCTGGTATAAATGAAGCCGAGCAAAATAGAAAATACATTGACAATAGTGAACCCAATGTTATCATATCAAATGAATACCCTGCACTTTTAGTGTATAATACACAAATAGCTCTTATCAGTATTGGTTATTATGTAGGTATGTATGATGGATCATTCACTAACGAGACTAGTGATGCCATCAAGAGCTATCAGAAAGATAATAACTTAATTGTTAATGGAATACCAACTGAGGAATTGTACGAACGTATTAAGCGAGATGTTGCAAAACTATATACTCAAGAATAATACTATTTATCACTGAGTGACTGACCCAAATAGAATGAACATGTGCCAACTATGGCTAGGAATACTAGCTGTATTGGCATATATATCAAACCAAAACCTGCTAACAGCGCTGCAATGTATGAAGAAGCTCCTGCAATACTGTATTGAATACATCCTGATAAACCTGAAGCAGCCCCAGCAAGCCTTGGTCTTATACTAACAACATTTGCTATAATATTTGGCATAACAATGCCATTTGAATATGTTACAATCATCATTGTTCCAAAAATTATATATATATTTAGAATCCCATTGATTAGTAGGAATAACATAATTGTTGAACCCAAGATTGCTCCAAAAACTGCAAATGATATCATTCTTAGAGAACCAACCCTTTCTGATAATCTTGCAGTAGTAAAACTTCCTGACATAAATGCAAAAGATATTAACATAAATGTAAAACCATAGTGTGTTGGACTAAAATTGAGCTTTTGAATTACCAAATATGGCGCAACTCCCAAGAAAGTAAAAAACATAGAATTTGTACATGACATAGTAATTGTAAATAAAATAAACTTTGGTAATTTAATTAATTCACCAAAACTTCCTATCAATGAGCTTATATTACCCCTAATTCTATCTTCAGTCTTAGTTTCTTCTAAATTATAAAAAATATTTATTAAAAGGAAAACTCCAACAATAAGCATAATATAGAATATGCTCCTCCAACCAAATAGATCTTGTAATATGCCGCCCAGAGGCGGCGCAATCATTGGCGCTATAACCATTACAGTTGTAACATAACCCAAAGCAGATGCTGCTTTCTCTCTGCTATATACGTCCCTAATTATTGCTCTTCCTAACACTACACCTGCTACACCACCAAATGCTTGTATAAATCTTCCAAAAATCAATAACTCACTTGATTGAGCAAAACTGCAAATTAATGTCCCAACAAGAAATATTATAATACCAAACATAAGAATGGATCGTCTGCCATAAGCATCTGATATTGGTCCAATAAAAATTTGTCCAACTGCCATCGAGATTATGAATGATGATATAGCCATTTGCGCACTTGAATATGAAATATCAAAATATAAGGATAATGCTGGAAGAGATGGGACAATCAAATTTAAGGTTAATGGAGCAAGACCAGTTACCGCTGCCAATGACCATATGGATGGTGGATTTTTTCTAATTTTTGTATCCATTATAATTTATGTTTAAGATCAGATATTGGAGTAATTATATATGTTATTGATGTCATGCAACCAAACTGTATTAAATCTCTTAATCAAGTTATCTGATGGTGTTTCTTTATTATTCAAGATATCCTGGAGTGGACGCAAATAAATTTCTTCTGTTTGTTTATTGTTATTATATATATTCCGATCATTCAATCCACTTAATGAAATGGATATAATTTCACTTATCAAATCTATAATATTGAATTTTTGAAATTTTGCATCAAAACCACTTTTGTTCAGGTTATCTTCAAATTCAAGGACTTCTGATAGGTTCCATTCTTTTACTAAATCATAAGAAGCATCCAATGATGAATTACTATACATCATCCCAGTCCAGATTGCAGCTAAACTGATGATAGAAGCATGATTGCCTGAGTCAGCCCCTCTCATCTCAATAAATTTTTTCAATCTTACTTGCGGAAATAAAGTTGATAAATGAGTCTCCCAGTCTTCTAATGATGGATAATATTGAATACCTACTTCATCACGAAAACCATTTTGAAGGTATTCCTTAAACAACATTTTCTTTGGAATGATATACTCCCCATTTCGATATATGAAATACATCGGAACATTTAGAGCATAATTAGCATATTTATCAAAATTCAAATCCTTTTCAAATACAAATGGGAGATAACCACACCTATCATTATCTGTATCCTTCCAAACACTAATCCTGTTTGATAGCAAGTTTGTTAATTTTCCATACCTAAAAGGACTATTATAAAATAACATAGAAACTAGAGGTTGTAATGACATTGCAACCCTAAATTTTTTATTGAAATCTTGTTCACTTCCATAATCTAAATTTACTTGTGTTGTAGCAGAGCAATGCATCATGTAAAGCCCCAAAGAACCAGCAGTTGGCATGTATTTTCTCATAAAATGGTATCGTGTCTTTGGAACTTGCGTCATATCAGAAAAATCCCATTTAGGAGTGAAGCCAAGTCCAAGAACATCCACCCCAATCGTGTCGCATGCGTGTTTTAATTGCTTGTGATAATTTGAAAACTCTTCTTCTGTTTGATGTAAGTTATTACATAATGAACCTGATAATTCAATCTGACCACCTGGCTCAAGGCTAATATTACAATTCTGATCTTTATGAGTCAAACCAATCACATAATCTTTATCATATACTGGCTGCCATGAATATTCCCTCATAAGGAATTTAAAGATCTCCTCGATTCCATTTGGACCAAAATAATTTATTGGTTCAAAAGAATCTTTATAGAATAGAAATTTCTCATTTTCTGTGCCAATGCCCCAATTCTTAATTTCTTTCGATCCTGTATGAAAATATTCTATTAGATCTTTTTCATTGATCCATTCATGATGATCTGTTGTTTTTTTGTCCATTTTTAAAAATTTCTCAGTTTTAATTTGGTAGGTCTTTGTTAAATTACAGCTTTACTATTTGTTATTTGTAAAAACGTAGCAGCAACTATTGCGGCAGTATCTGCACGCAAAATCCTAGAGCCTAGTGATACGGGTTTTACATTACCTAATTTAATCATATTCATTCTTTCATTATCAGAAAAGCCCCCCTCAGGTCCAATCAAAAAAGAGACAATCTTCTCTTTCACACCATTTAATACATCGTTTGGTAGAGCTGTATTTTTTTTTTCATCACAAAATAGGATTATTTCTTTGTTAAATTCTTCAATAATTAAATCTGATAGTAATTTTTGTTCTGTGATTTCTGGAACAATCATCAAGCCACTTTGTTCAGCAGCTTCTTTCGCACGTAAATAAAGCTTTTGGATATTTAAATTTTTTGTATTTGTGTAATCTGTAATTACAGGAGTAAACTTCGTGATACCAAGTTCTGTTAGTTTCTCAATAATATAATTATGGCGATTATTGTTAAGTGGAGTAAAGTAGCATCTCAGAGGTTCGTATGACAGTTGTTCCTTTTGTTTTTGAAGAACTTCTAAATCTATAAGATCTCTATTAATTCTTTTGATTTTACAAATCCATTCACCATCTACACCATTAAAAACTAATATTTGATCCTCTATTTTTATTCTCATAACATTTTTCAAATAGTGAAAATCTGCATTCTCTATATCCAAGATTGAAGACTCTTTGAGTGGTCTATCTAAAAATATACGTATTTTTTTAGGTGATTTCATAAGCATTTTTTACCAATATATTAATAATTTTGATATAACTATTTCATCTAATAATTATTTTGAAATCTGATCTTATTGTGCACATAATTCAAACTAAAATCCAGAACTATATATTGATCACAAGACAGGACAAACCAACAGGATGGATGTTATTATTCATCCCATGTTTATTTGGAATATTCTCAGCTTCAATTCATAAAAACCTACCGATAGATTTAAAAATTATAATTCTCTTTCTTATTGGTTCTATTCTTATGAGGTCAGCTGGTTGTATTTTTAATGATATTATCGACAGAGATATTGATGCAAAAGTTGAAAGAACAAAAAATCGTCCTCTTGCAAACAAGAGTATGAACTTGTACGAAGCCATATTTCTTTTACTTACCTTGCTGATTTTTAGTTTTTTAATACTTATTTCTATGAACAAATTGACAATAATTCTAGGTTTTGCATCTATTATACTTGTTGTCCTATATCCATTTATGAAAAGAATAACATACTGGCCTCAATTATTTCTTGGTTTTACTTTTAATTGGGGAGCTATTATTGGGTGGACCGCGGTCTCTAATAGTATAAACTTTGAGACGCTCATAATCTACATATCATCAATTTTTTGGACCTTAGGATACGATACAGTTTATGGTTATCAAGACATAAAAGATGATAAAGTAATTGGTGTAAAATCAACATCCGTACTCTTTGAACCATACTCAAAAAATGTTATTTGGTTATTCTATTTTTTAAGCTTTAGCGTGATGTCCTATGCGCTACTCTCACTAAAAGTATCAAATATTTCAGTCATTTTTTTTATTGCTACTGTAATTTTTAGTTTTTATCTGGTCATAAAATTAAATTTAAGAGATGTTCATTCCTGTGGCAATTTCTTCTCAAAAAATAAATATATTGGCTTTCTAATTTCTATCTCAATTGCTTTATCAATATGATAACGATACAATCACCATATGCGTCTTGACACAAATTTTTTTATCAAATCTTATAGGGTAACAACTACACTTATAAGTTTTTTTATTGATTTCTTTTTGATTTATAGAAAATTTCTTAAAAAAGAAAATGAACAAACATTAAGACAAAAAACATCAAGAGAATTTGTAAAAAAACCAGCTAGTGAGCATAAACTTACATGGATACATGCAGTAAGTATAGGTGAAACGCGTTCTGCAATAACAGTCGCAGAGATAATTTTAAATAAAGATCCAAATCAATATATTTTATTAACCACCAGCACGATCTCATCTTCAGAAATAATTAATAAGATTGATAATGAAAAAATAATTCATCAATATCTGCCTCTTGATGTGCAAAAATATGTAAATAAATTTATCAATTATTGGTCACCTTCAGTTTGTATCTTTATGGAGGCAGAAATTTGGCCAAACTATTTTCTAGAAATTGAAAAGAGAAAAATCCCTCTATTTATTCTCAATGGGCGATTAACAAAAAAAAGTTATAATCGCTGGAATAAATTCCCAAAGTTCGCAAAAAAAATATTAAATATTCCACGAGTCATATCATGCCAAGACAATGAGACATATGAAAGATATAAGTCACTTGAAGTAAAGAATTTGATAAAATCAGAGAATATAAAGTATGCCAACAGACCTCTTCGTGTTGATGACATTGAGTTTAATTCCTTAGAACAGTTATTTAATGAGCGTTTAGTATATATAATCGTATCAGCCCATGATAGAGAAGGAGAGATTTTCTTATCAGTTCACAAGCAACTGCATTCGTTGGATCCAAATACCGTTTGTATATATGTACCAAGACATCCCTCCGGCGTAAGAGAAATGATACAGTTATTGGATAAGGACAAAATTAGTTGGACTAAATTACCATCACAAGAAACTAACAAAAATGAATACAATAATAATATAAATTTTTATATCGTTGATAAATTTGGAGTCCTCGGCACATATTTAAAACTATCAAAATTAGCAATAATCGGTGGGTCGTTCATTGATATTGGTGGACATAATCCAGTCGAAGCCATCCAACTTAATTGTCCTGTTTTTCATGGATGTTATATAAGAAATTTTCATGAAGTATATAGAGAATTAGGAGAATTAAATTGTTGCAATCAAGCTGATAATGAAGAAGATCTCATTAAAAAAATTAGATCATACTTTTCAAATATAGACCGAATAGAATTAACAAAAAAAAATATAAAAAATATAATCGATACCAAGAGATTATCTGTTGAAAATGAAATAAAAAATATTTTGTCTCTTAAAGATGGAGATTATTCATGAAAAGACCTCTAATGTGGAATAAAAAAACAAAATTTCACATTGTTTTAATAACATTTAGTTATGTTTATTCTTATCTTTCACAATTAAATTATAAGCTAAAAAAAAAATATAGATCAACCATACCAATCATATCAATAGGTAGCCCATTAATAGGTGGTGGTGGTAAAACTCCAACTGAAATAGCAATAATTAATTTTCTAATCACTCAAGGAAAGAGTGTCTGTTCATTATCCAAAGGATATAGTGGGTCAATAAAAGAACCAACAATAGTTACAAAAAAACATAGAAGTAGTGATGTGGGTGATGAGGCTCTTTTACTATCAAATATATCAGATACTTTTGTTTCCCATAACAGAACTAAGGGTCTTAAATATATAAACGATAACTTTAAATATGATTTTATTGTTATGGATGATGGCTATAGGGATATTTCTATTGAAAATAAGATAAATATTTTAGTAATTGATAGTAATATTTCTGGTATAAATCATTATCAATTCCCTGCTGGAGACTACATAGGGAAATTAGAGACCTCAATAAATTCCGCTGACTTTATTTTAATAGTGGATCCAGATAAATTATCCAATAAAATTAAAAATAGTATTTCAAGTTCAAGAAAAATTATCATGCAAGCGAGCACTCGCTTCAAAAATAAGTTCAGCGAAATATCTGATAGAGTCGCATTTACAGGAATTGGTTTGCCAAATAAATTTTATCGATCACTTATTGAAAGAAATTATAATTTATTGGATAAACTCACTTTCAAAAATCATCATAGATTTACAAAAAAAGAAATTGAGCAGCTCATCAATATTGGCAAGAGTCATGAAAAGTATACTTTGATCACAACAGAAAAAGATTTTGTCAGGATCGATGATGAAAATGATCCTGACCATAAACTAAGAACAATGATTGATGTACAAAATATTGAAATTAAATTTAATAATTTAGATTCAATTTTAGATATCTTTAAATAGTAAACAGCATTTTTTGTATTTAAATATTTTTTTTATGCTGCGTGAGAGCTAAATGTGCACTATCATACGCCTCTTGTCTTTCAACTGACCAATATTTTAAATCATTTAAACTAATTCTCTTCCCAGAAACAGCACATATAACGAATTGCCCATCCTTAATTATTTCAAACTCACCATCTAAGTATTTCACTTTAGCCTGTTTTTCTGTGCTACCTATTTCATTGAATTTAGTCATTTGAATTCCTATTTCCTTTTATTTGTCACATCTAGTTTGCCATCAGAAAATATAACTCTCATTGATTGATGATCTTCTGCATCTTTTAGTGAAGAAATTATTATATCATCAGGAGACTTAATAACTGCATATCCTCTATTTAATATATTTTTATAATCCAATGATCCAAGTAATCTTGACAATGAATGTATTTTATTTTTTCTATCAGTTATTATGTTTTTTGAATGGAAGTTTAGATTGTTACTTGCACTAATACTGTAGGAGTCTTTTACACTAATAATTTTATTTGCCCCTAAAAAAAGCAAGTTTTGGCTATAAATTAATCTAGAAGCTTTTTTATCGATGTTATCTTCCAATGATTTTTTCGACAACCTCCCAAATACTCCACTAAACCTCAATAACTTCTCTTGTAAATAGCTTTTTCCAATAATTGAAAATGACTGTTTAAAATAATTTAAATTGAGCCATGTTTTTTTAATTTTATCTTGTATGAATATATTTAGTCTATTTTCATATGAATTTATTTTAGAATAAATTTCATCTATCTTTGGAAAAATTTTATTGGCTGCTGCGGTAGGTGTAGCTGCTCTAAAATCTGCAACGAGATCAATAAGACTTATGTCTGTCTCATGTCCAATTGCACTCACCACTGGGATGCCAGAATTAAATATAGACCTCACTAATGTTTCATCATTAAAGCCCCATAGATCCTCATATGAGCCTCCTCCTCTGGCTACCAAAATTATATCAGGCTTTATGGATACATCGGGATTTAGATTATTAAGACGATAAATTACTTCACTAATTTCAATTGGACATTTTTCACCTTGTACGGATACGTCAATAATAGATACATCACAAGGATAACCATTATCATTAAAAACTTTCAATATATCTCTGATTACAGAACCAGTCAGTGATGTGACAATAGCAATACTTTTTGGATATTTAGGTAAAATTTTTTTATGAATTTCATCAAACAAACCTTCTGCCAATAGTTGTTGCTTTAATTTTTCAAATTTTGCCTTTAATACTCCCTCGCCAGCAAGTTCAATACTTTCTATATGTATTTGATAAGTTGAAATCCCTTTTGAATAAGTGGTGATTCTTCCTGAGGCTATAACTTCAAGACCTTCCTCTGGTATCACAGTCAAATGTCGGTATGTATCTGGCCAAATTACAGCATTTATGAGATCCTTTTCTTCTTTCAATGATAGATACACAATCCCATTCTTGCTTATTTTAAGCCCTGATACTTCACCTCTTACTTTCACATAACCAAACCCTCCTTCCAGTGATTTTTTTATTTCATTTGAAATTTCACTTACTGAAAATTCTGGGATATTTTCATTAACAAAAAACATTCATAAATAAAGAATTTAAATTAACATTATTAACTAATAGGTTATTATAATTTTGCGTTGAAATCAAAATTTAAACTAAATTCAAATAAATGAAAATACTAATAATTGGAAGTGGTGGTCGGGAACATGCCATTTCGATGGCATTATCTAAGAACTCAAATAATAACATGATATATGCTATACCTGGTAACCCTGGGATGCTTGAATATTGTGAATGTGTAAATATTGATCAACTTCAATTTGATGAAATCATTTCATTTATTAAAAAAAATTCTATTGATCTTGTGATCATAGGACCAGAAGTTCCAATTTGTGAAGGACTAACCGACATTATTGAAGATATTGGGGTAAAAGTTTTTGCCCCTAATAAGCTAGCATCTGTATTAGAGTCATCCAAAAAGTTTACTAAAGAAATATCCTTTGAAAATAATATTCCAACCGGTCAAGCAAAATGGTTTATAGATTTTGTGGCTGCAGAAGATTATCTACAAAGTCTAGAGCCTCCTTATGTTATAAAAGCAGATGGTTTAGCAGCTGGAAAAGGTGTTTCTATTTGTGAAAATTATGATGATGCAATTGAGGCCCTAAAAGATATATTTAATGGACGTTTTGGAAAAAATCAGTCTGTTGTCATTGAAGAATTTTTGGATGGAGAAGAGATAAGCTACTTTGCAGTTACAGATGGTACAAATATGTACCCATTAATTGGCGCACAAGATCATAAACGACTCCTAAATGGTGATTTCGGTCCTAACACTGGTGGTATGGGTGCTTATTGCCCTCCACCACTTCTTACTAAAAATCTTGAAAATAAAATAATTAGTCAAATTCTTGAGCCCACACTAAATGGTTTAAAAAATCGAGGAATAAACTACAAAGGTGTCCTTTTCGCTGGATTAATGATAAAAGATAACGAGCCAAAGCTCATAGAATATAATATCAGATTTGGTGATCCAGAAACCCAAGCATTACTAATGTTATTAAAATCAGATTTTACAGAATTAGTTATGAGCGTTGTAAATGGAGATCTAAATTCTTACAAACTTGAATGGCATGATAAAAAGGCACTTACTGTAGTTCTAGCAAATGAAGGTTACCCAAATCAATATAATCAAAACGAAGAAATCACTGGAATTGATGAAGCAGAAAAGAACCCAAAAATAAAAGTCTTCCATGCTGGCACTAAAATTGGAGATGGGAAGCTTATTGCTACTGGTGGACGAGTACTAAATGTAACTTCTATTGATCATACAATTGAAAATGCAAGAGGTAATGCATACGAAGCGATAAAAAAAATACACTATAAAGGTAAAATTTATAGGGAGGATATTGCTTGGAGAGCTTTGGGGTAAATTATCTTTTTGTTTTAAAATAAGACTTTATTAGTTTACTGCACTCAATTTCTAAAATACCCCCATAGATTTCTGGCGAATGATTAGACTCATCTGATAAAAAATATTGATTTAATTGGAATGCTACCATATCATTTCGTTTAGATGAATAAGCTCCAAAATACAATCTACGGATCCTTGCATTAGATATGGCACCAGCACACATTAAACATGGTTCCATTGTTACAAATAAATCATAATCAACCAATCTGTTTGTTTTTAATTTTTCAGAAGCTGATCTGATTACAACTATCTCTGCATGTGAAGTTGGATCGTGAGATGATTCTGTTAAATTATGCGCCTTAGATATTATTTTCCCACTTCTATGCACCAAAACAGCACCAACGGGAACCTCGTTATTGTTTTTAGCCTTTAGTGCCTCTTCAATTGCAATTTCCATAAATTTCATTGTTTACCTCAAAAACAATTCATATAAACTTTGTTTTTTTTTAATATAATCAAATTATGTCAAGTATAACCAATAAAAAAGAAATTCCCCAACGGATCGCTAAATTAATTGCTCATTCTGGTGCTTATTCAAGAAGAGATGCAGAAAAACTTATTCATGAAGGGAAAGTCGAAGTCGACGGTCAAATCTTAACTAGTCCTGCAATTCTAGTAGATGGTAGTGAAAAAATAGTTATTAATGGTAAAAAAATAAATACTAATTTTCATACAAAAATTTGGCTATTAAATAAGCCAAAAGGTTTTATATCAACAAGTAAGGATCCCCAGGGCAGGAAAACCATTTTCGATTTACTGCCTAAAAATATTAATCATATAATGCCTATTGGAAGGTTGGATTTAAATACTGAGGGATTACTATTATTTACAAATGATGGTAATTTATCGCGTTATATGGAGCACCCTGATAACAAAATAATTAGAAAGTATAAAATAAAAGTTCGTGGTAAGGTTGCTGAAGATTTAATAGCAAATTTACGAGAAAATATAACAATAAGTCGTGTACAGTACAATATTATCACTGCGAATATAATATCCTACAGTCAATCTAATACATGGCTCAGTATTGAAATATCGGAAGGCAAAAATAGAGAAATTAGAAATATTTGTGAGCACTTTAGATTGCAAATCAATAGATTAATTAGAACTAATTTTGGTCCATTTGAATTAAATAATATACAGAAAGGTGAATTCATTGAACTACCAAAAAAAATAGTAAAAGGTCGACTAAAAAAAATAGGTTATTTAGGTTAGATTGATGCGTGTGATAACAGGTATTGCCAAGGGTAAAAAACTAATCTCAAGTAAAGATAATAATATTAGGCCTACTTCAGATAAAGTAAAGATGGGAATATTTAATGTACTTTCTCATGGAAATGTGAACTTTCGTTTCGAAGACTCTGCAGTGCTTGATTTATTCTCTGGTTCTGGTGCCCTTGGTATTGAAGCATTATCAAGAGGAGCAAATAATTGTTTATTTGTCGATAAAAGTAGAGAGTCATTATCAATATGTGAGAAAAACGTAATAAGCTGTAACTTTAGTGAGAAATCATCCTCTAAATTATTTGACTTAGGGAGTAATCGAGCTTTCAATTATGGCAGTAAATTTGATCTAATATTTGCTGATCCTCCATATAAGAATGATTTTGCACCAATAATATTTAACTTTTTGACGAATAATCAATTATTTAAGAAAGGATCTCTAATTGTAATCGAAGAAAGTATTGATCAAAAATTAACAGCAAACAAAAGATTTAAACAGATTGCAAATAAAGTCTATGGTAATACTCAAGTATTATTCTTTGAAGTTATCTAAATTCTTTCAAATAGTTTCTCAATCTCTTTCTGACTTAAGAAAATATGCGTAGGTCGTCCATGATTACATTGACCCGAATTTGGTGTTTTCTCTATTTCTCTAAGTAACGCATTCATTTCATCAACTTTTAATACTCTTCCGCTGCGAACCGAACCATAACATGATATTTTTGATAAAATATCATTTATTCTATTTTCAAGGGTTCTTCTCATAAATTCATCAGAAGGTAAATCTAATAAATCCCGCATTAATTCATTCACATTAGAATCTCTTATCAATGAGGGGATAGATCTGATAAGTACTTCATCACCAAATTCTTCAAGTTCAATACCTACAGCATCTAGATCATTTTTAAATAATAATAATTTCTCTTTGTCAAATTGATCGCACGCATAAATATGAGGGATAAGCAATATTTGCTTTTCAATTGCATTCTCATGAATACTTTCTTTTAGTTTTTCGAAAACAATTCTTTCATGTGCAGCATGTTGATCGACAATGATCATACCTTCTGAATTTTGAGCGAGTATATAATTTTTAAAAATCTGCGCTCTAGCAAAGCCTAGAGGAAACTCATTAATATCATCACTTATTGCATTAGAAGATAAGTTTTCTTTTTCTAGTATCTCATCATTTTTTTGGTTATTTATAGTGTATGATTCATCTAAATCATACATTGATAGATTAACCTGAGAGTTGATTTGTTGTCTGTCATATTGACTTTTATTAATTTGACTGGCTCTTTTTTCATAAAACTGACTAAATACATTTAAGCTCTGGTTGACTTTATGATTTAGAGCTCCTCGTATAGTACTGACTAATTTAGATTGTATTATTCTCTCATCAATAAATCTAACCTCAGATTTCGAGGGATGGACATTTACATCTACTGAGTCATATGGAACTTTTATTTTAATTACGAAGATCGGAAATCTACCCTTAGGAAGTTTATCTCCATATGCAGCTCTAATAGCTCCACTCAATTTCCTATCTTGAATTATTCGATTATTTACAAGTAAGTATTGATGATTAGAATTAGATCTATTGTATGATGGTGACCCAATATTTCCAACAATGCTCAAATTAGGGTCTTCATATCTTAATTCTATCATATTTTTCATGAAGTCAGTACCGAGTATTTCTTTTATTCTCCATTCAAAAATTTCCTTATGATCACCATCAATAGATCCATAGCTAATATATTTTACGTTATCTATCTCAACATTGAATAATATACTTGGATTTGATAAAGCAAGTCTCTTTACAGAGCCAACTATAGAATTTTGTTCAGCTCTCGAGCTTTTTAAAAATTTATACCTCGCTGGTAATTTTAAAAAGATATTACTAACTTTTACAACTGTCCCTTGATTTGCAGCTGATTTTTTATAGTCTTTGATATCACCATAATCGACAACAATTTGATATCCGGTATTACTGTTTGTTTTAGATATAATTTCTAATCTTGAGACAGAGCCTATAGAGGGGAGTGCTTCTCCTCTAAATCCAAGAGTCTTTATATTTTGTAGAGTATTTGAATTAAGTTTTGAAGTAGCATGCCTCTTAATACAGAGTTCTAGATCTGTTGGAGACATTCCATCTCCATCATCTTCAATTTCAATATACTCTTTACCACCATCTTTAATTCTGATGGTAATAGTTTTAGCATTAGCATCTATAGAATTTTCAATTAATTCTTTGACTATTGAAGCTGGTTTTTCAATCACCTCACCAGCAGCAATTTGATTTATTGTATTATTATCAAGAAGCTTTATCATATCAATTACCGAACGTACGTTCGTTTTTTAAAACAGCCCAAAGCCACTGCTCAACTCTCCCCATAGCCCCTTAAATACGTTTGGCATTTCGGTATCAGAATTATTTTCTTCCTCTGTCTCAGACCCTTCCTGAAGTTCATATGTGGTATTTGCTTCTTCTTTCACTTTATCAATACCAAGAACATCCTCAATTCTGATATCATAATTTACGTTATCATTTGATTTGCTTGAACCTACCTTTAGATTGCTTAGCATAAATTGATTCATACTTAAACCTTCAACATTGACACTATCATCCATAGAAATAATTGGTTCATTATTTGTTATTGGACTTATTTCACTCAATCTCTCAGACTCTAGTTCAGGATCTAAAACTTCATTATTTTCACTCTTTAATCGAGCTAAATACTCTGCTAGTGTCTCATCCTCAAAAGCCCCTTCTTCTGAGTATAATTCCTTCTTTATTTCTGGGTTTGCATCTTCAGCCTTTGCCATTTGCAAAATATAAGCTTCACCTTCTGACACTTCATTAATATTTTGCGCGCCTAAAACTGCATCTTTAGCACTTGTCATAGGCTCATCAATAAACATGACCTGATTTTCACTTGGAGGTCTTAATAGATAATCTGGTGGCATTTTTAGTGGTTTTTTAGTTATCGTCAAAAATTCGTCTGGAGGACCGGCTTGTAGTGCGTTTCCTGAATAAGAAGTAGAAACAAATTCCTTTAGCGAAGAACCGCAACTAGGTAATAGACAAAGTAATAAGAGAAGAAATGCTTTTGATAAATAATTTTTACTAAGGTTCATTTAACTAAATTCTTTTTTATTAATGTTAGGATAAATATAGCCATATATCAATATGAATAGACCCATTACTATATAAATATCCGCAACATTAAACACATACCAACTGAAATTTTTTATATGAAAATAAAAAAAATCTGCAACTGCAGAGTAGATCACCCTATCCATAATATTTGAGATCGCACCTGAAATGATTAGTACACTTGAGATCATTCCAAATTTATTACCTGAGTTATTTATAATTTTCAGCACCCAAAGGCAAATTAGAAAAGATAAGCCACTAATAATAAGTTGTCCTGCATAACTGTCTTGCGGGAAAAGCCCATAACTAATTCCTTTATTCCAAATCAAAACTAGATCAAAAAAATCTGTTAGATTAATTGGTCCTTTGTTATCATTCAATACATTTAGTAAGTAAACTTTTGTTAATCTATCAAATAGAAATAGAGCACAAATGTGTAGAGTGTATCTCTTGAGCTGTGATAGGAAGTTGATATTTTCAATTATCATTCAGATGATACTTATTTCAATTTAATGAATTCTCTAACAGCTTCAGCATCTCTGAGGGACAGTGTCGGATACTCTGGATCTTTACCTACATCCTCAGATATTCGCCATGATCTCTCGCATTTAGCTCCTTTTGCTATTTCTACAACTACACCGATATTAGGCTCTTCTTCAAGTATAAAACTACCCTCAATAGGTGATTGATTGACAACACTGGAACTGCTTGTAATTGAAATCTCAGCAAGATCTATATCTTTTATCGCGCTCAAAAGGTTATTATCATCTGTATATACTTTTACGCCAGCCTCAAGACTAGAACCAATTTTTTTTTCTTTTCTCTTTATTTCTAAAGCGGCTGTAATAGTCTTTCTTAACTTTTTTATATTTGACCATTTTAAATCTAAGTCTTTATTTATCCATTCTGTATTGATCGGAACAAAATGACTTTTATGGATCGACTTATTATCATTGAATTTGTAATGCCCCCAAACCTCATCCATTGTGAAGCTTAGTATGGGTGAATAGAGTTTTATGATTACATTAAAAATATTATTAATTACGTATAGAGTTGATCTTCTCTTCTTGCTGGAAAAAGCATCGCAATATAGGCAATCTTTCCTTATATCAAAATAAAATGCAGATAATTCTAAATTAATAAAATTCATAAGTAATGTGGTAACTCTTCTGTAATCATATTGATTATAAGCCTCTAAAACCTCACTCTGCAGATGTGTAAGTCTATCAAGCATATAGAGTTCAAGTTCATCCATATCTATTTTATTATACACCCATTTTTCATCATAATTTGATAGAACACCCAGCATCCAGCGTGTTGTATTTCTGATTTTACGATATGCTTCTACAATTGATTTTAATATTTCATCTCCAATACGCTGATCATCACTATAATCTGTTGAAGCGACCCATAACCTTAAGATATCTGCACCATATTTCTTCACCACATCTTGAGGAGATACCACATTTCCAAGGGACTTTGACATTTTCTTCCCATCCTTATCCATGGTAAAGCCATGAGTTAGAACGGATTTATAAGGTGCCCTTCCTCTAGTGATGCTGCTTTCAAGTAATGATGAATGAAACCATCCTCTATGCTGGTCACTTCCTTCCAAATACATATCGGCTGGCCATAATTTTTCTTCACTACTTTCCAAAACAAAAGCATGGGTTGTTCCAGACTCAAACCAAACGTCTAGTATATCATTAACCTTTTCCCAGTTGTTAATATCATCCACAATACCATCTAAAAATCTTTTTTCAGATCCTTCTTCGAACCAAGCATTTGCACCCTCATGTGAGAATATTTCATATACACGTTCGAGGAATTCTTCAGATTTTTTGAAATCCTTATTTGGAATAAAACTACCATCGGTTTTATTAACAAATAATGCAATTGGAACCCCCCATGCTCTTTGCCTAGATAGAACCCAGTCTGGCCTATTTTCGATCATGGAATTCAGTCGATTCTTTCCAGCAGGTGGGTAAAATTTAGTCTCAGAAATTGATTTTAATGCAATGGATCTAAGCCCCTCTTGCTTATTATCCTGCATTGAAATAAACCACTGCGGAGTATTTCTAAAAATTACAGGTTTCTTTGATCTCCAGGAATGAGGGTATTGATGTTCAAATCTTTTTCGCGCAATTATTGAATTAGCATCTGCTAATTTACTAATAACGTAATCATTTGCTTTTCCTTTTTTACCATTTTTATCAAAAACAAAAATGCCATTAAACCCATCAATATTTGAATTAAATGCCCCATCCTCATTCACAGTATATGGTATTGAACTGTCTATCCCAGATTTTTCAATATCTTTTTTGTATTTCATCCATATTTCAAAGTCATCAGTACCATGCCCCGGAGCAGTATGAACAAAGCCTGAACCCGTATCATCAGTTACATGATTTCCATCAAGTAATGGGACTTGGAATTCAAACCCTTTAAAAACAGACTTAAATGGATGGTTGCATACTATTGATTTGATTACATCTGGGAGCACTTCTTTAATTTTTGTATATCTGACTACTTTTGCGGAGCTCATTACAGCTTCTGCTAGGCTATCAGCAATTAGATATTTCTCTCCGACTTTAGCCCACACTTCACCTTCTGTTTCTTCTATTTGATACAAGCTATATTTAATATCAGATGAAAATGATATTGCCCTATTCCCTGGTATTGTCCAGGGTGTAGTGGTCCAGATAATGATATAAGTTCCTGCTAGTAATTTTGATGTATCATTTTCTTCTATCTTTGTTTTTTCGCTATCCACCACAAATTTTACCCATATTGCATCTGATACATAGTCCAAATATTCAACTTCAGCTTCTGCCAGAGCAGTCTTTTCGACCACCGACCACATAACAGGTTTAGAACCTCTGTACAAAGCTCCGTCCATAGTCGCTATTTTTAATAGCTCTTTTGCGATAAGTGCTTCTGATTCAAATTTCATAGTTGTATATGAATTATCCCAATCTCCAATTATACCGAGGCGCTTGAACTCATCTTTTTGTACATTTATCCAATGAGTAGCAAAATCACGACACTCATCACGGAATTGATTGATAGGAATTGAGTCTTTGTCTATTCCTTTCTCGCGATATTTTTCTTCTATCTTCCATTCAATTGGCAATCCGTGGCAATCCCAGCCAGGTATATAAGATACATTATACCCCATCATAGATTTTGATCTTACAATAAGGTCTTTTAGAATCTTATTTAAAGCATGACCAATATGTAGATTTCCATTTGCGTAAGGAGGCCCGTCATGCAATACAAATGATAGATTCCCATTAGCATTAATTCTGTTTTGATGATAAATATCCTCAGCTTCCCATCTCTTAAGGATAGATGGTTCGGCGTCAGGAAGGTTTGCTCTCATCGGGAAATCAGTTTTTGGAAGCAGAATCGTCTCCGCCCAATTTATTTCTGCTTTATCCTTACTATCTGTCATTACTTCTATTGCTTATGAATTATCTATTAAACTAGTATTTTTGTCGTAATATTGCAGTTTATCTCTAACATTACAACAATCAATTTCCATTTGTTTTTTGAGTTCTTCTTCGTTTTTAAATTTTTGATCTTGTCTTATTAAATCAATGAACTCAATTTTGACCTCTAGATTATAAATATCTCCGCCGAAGTCAAAAATATACGTTTCTAGGATATCCCCATGATCATTGAATGTAGGGCGAGCTCCATAATAGGATGCTCCATGATATTTTTTTCCTTCCAAATAAACATTTGTTGCGTATATACCGTGCGCTAATTTAAGTGAATCCTGAAATTCAATATTAATAGTTGGGAAGCCCATCTCAGTTCCTTTTTTCTTTCCGTGTTTTACATGACCATTTATATACCAATAATGACCAAGTAATTTAGTTAGATCCCTGATATTACCGTTTTTTATATTAGCCCTAACTAGTGAGGAGGAGTAAATAACTGAATTTATATCTTTTTGTTTCTGTATACTGTCAAAACCAATGTTTTTTGAATTACACAGTTCTTCTAACTTTTGAACATTACCTGACCTTTCATGACCAAATCTGAAATCTTCACCAACAATCACATGAGAAGCCTCTAAATTTTTGTAGATTACTTCCCAAAAAAACTCTTCCGGGCTCATTTCTGAAAAACTTTTATCAAAACTTAACTCAAATAAAACATCGATTTTAAGTTTTTCTAAAATTTCGATTTTGATAGCATCTGTTGTTACTTGATGAAAATTTTTTAAACCACCAAAATAAGCTTTTGGATGAGGATCAAAAGTAATAATACCAGATTTTTTATCCTTAGCATTGGCAACTTCTAATACTTTATTAAGAAGATGTTTGTGACCAAGATGAATGCCATCGAAATTACCTATAGCAATGACACTTTTTTTGTACATGTCAGGAATATTGTTATAACCATTAATTATATGCATATCATCACTTAAGCTCAGTTTGTATGTATCGTGGTTCTTCACTCAAAGAAAAATTAGAACTGATATAATCTCTTATCATATCTATATCAATTTTAGAACTATGGTTTTTGTTAACAATATCATTTTTATGGACACCATTAAGAATAAACATTGAGTCTATCTTAAAATTGTCCGCACCAGAAATATCAGTATGTAAACCATCTCCGATTGCAAGAATATCTGATTTACTAATTAATTTTTTTTGTCTCTTATTAGCTTCATCTAAAGCCAACTCGTAAATGGGTTTGAATGGTTTACCAAAATAACTAACGTTCCCTCCCATCTGATTATACTTTTGGGCAATCAGGCCAGCACAGGGTAATTTAATTTCTCCTCTATGGACATACAAGTCTGGATTTGCACAATGTATCTTAATATTTCTATCCAAGAGAGTGTTCAATAACTCTTCATAGTCATTCAGCGTTTCGGTATATTCATCAAAAAACCCAGTACATATACATTCTGAGCAAGACTTTTGATCTGCCAAATTCAAATCCAGATCAGAAAAGAGTGAGTAATCTTTTTTTGGCCCAATATGAAAGATAGGCTTATCAGCGACAGAACAAATCCAATTGTAACTACAATCACCAGAAGTAATAATATTTTCGCAAATTAATTTATCTATACCCATATTTAATAGATAATCTCTAACAACTGAAGACCTTCTTGGTGCATTCGTAATCAAAAAAACTAAGCCACCTTGCCTCTGAAAATCCCTCAAAAACTCAACAGCTTTTGGGTAATAATCTTTGCCGTTATGAATAACACCCCAAATATCACAAAGGATGAGCTTATAATTTTTGTGAAGATCACTTTTCTTTGGAATTATCATGAACGTGCGCAATAAGTTATCAAATAACAGTAACAAACATAATCTCTATAAATTAATAATTCAATAATTGTTAAATTGTAACAAAATCATGTTTATTTGAAAAATCTTATCAATATATATTGACAAATTTCAATCGAATCCATATATCATAATTGTTAGCACTCTAATAGGGTGAGTGCTACTTAATTATCAATTAAAAAATTGGAGATTTAAATATGAGCTTTCGTCCATTGCATGATCGCGTTTTAGTACGTCGAGTAGATGAAGATGAAAAAACATCTGGTGGTATAATTATCCCAGATACAGCAAAAGAAAAACCAAGCCAAGGTGAAGTTGTTTCTGTTGGTCCAGGTGAAAGAGATGACTCTGGAAAGAGAGTAGCTCTTGATGTGAAACCAGGTGACAAAGTTTTATTTGGCAAATGGTCAGGTACTGAAGTTAAAGTCGGTGATGAAGAACTCTTAATAATGAAAGAGTCTGACATCATGGGCATAGTAGAATAATTAAACTAGGAAGGATAAAAAAATGGCTGCAAAAGAAGTTAAGTTTTCTGCTGATGCAAGAGATCGAATGTTAAAAGGTGTAAACATTCTTGCAGATGCTGTAAAAGTAACATTGGGACCAAAAGGTCGTAATGTTGTTATAGATAAGTCATTCGGCTCACCACGAATAACAAAAGACGGTGTCACAGTTGCCAAAGACATTGAACTTAAAGATAAGTTTGAAAATATGGGCGCACAAATGCTCAGAGAAGTGGCATCTAAAACTAATGATGTAGCTGGTGACGGAACTACAACTGCAACAGTTCTTGCGCAAGCAATTGTAAAAGAAGGCGTTAAAGCAGTAGCAGCTGGAATGAACCCAATGGATTTAAAACGTGGTGTTGAAATTGCTGTAACAGCTGCAATTGAAGACCTTACAAGTAAATCAAAGAAAATCAAAAGCTCTGATGAAGTTTCACAGGTTGGTACTATCTCTGCAAATGGTGAAGCAATAATCGGTGAGAAAATTGCTGAAGCTATGCAAGTTGTTGGTAATGATGGAGTTATAACAGTTGAGGAGTCAAAAGCTCTTGAGTTTGAACTTGAAACTGTTGAAGGTATGCTTTTTGATAGGGGATACTTATCACCATACTTTATCACAAACGCTGAAAAAATGATTTGTGATCTTGAAGATCCATACATTTTACTCTTCGAAAAGAAATTATCAACATTACAACCAATGCTACCAATTCTTGAACAAGTTGTTCAAAATGGTAAGCCGCTATTAATAATAGCTGAAGATGTGGAAGGTGAAGCACTTGCAACTCTTGTTGTCAATAAACTTCGAGGTGGCTTAAAAGTCTCTGCAGTAAAAGCTCCTGGTTTTGGTGATAGAAGAAAAGCAATGTTGGAAGACATAGCAATCTTAACAGGTGGTCAAGTTATATCTGAAGATATCGGTATTAAACTTGAAAACGTTTCACTTGATATGTTAGGTAACGCAAAAAGAGTTTCAATAACTAAAGAAGAAACAACTATCATTGATGGTTCTGGATCCAAGAAAGATATTGAAGCACGAGTAAGCCAAATCCGTCAGCAAATAGAAGACACAACTTCTGATTATGACAGAGAGAAACTTCAAGAGAGACTTGCTAAACTATCCGGTGGCGTTGCTGTTATTAAAGTTGGTGGTGCAACTGAAATAGAAGTGAAAGAGAAAAAAGACAGAGTGGATGATGCATTAAATGCAACACGTGCTGCAGTTGAAGAAGGTGTTCTTCCTGGTGGCGGTGTAGCATTATTGAGATGCACAAAAGCTGTTAAAGCTCTTACTGACAAAAATGCAGATATCCAAGCTGGTATCAACATTGTTCTTAAAGCACTTGAAGCGCCTATCAGACAAATAGCTGAGAATGCTGGGGTTGAAGGATCTATTGTTGTTTCAAAAGTACTTGAAAACAATGCTCATAGCTTTGGTTTTGATGCACAAACTGAAACGTACACAGATCTTGTAAAAGCGGGTATTATCGATCCAACTAAAGTTGTTAGAACTGCATTACAAGACGCTTCGTCTGTTGCAAGTCTGCTAATAACAACAGAGGCAATGATTGGTGATCTACCAGAAGACAAGCCTGCAATGCCTGCAATGCCTGATATGGGCGGTATGGGTGGTATGGGCGGCATGATGTAATTGCCAATAACCAACACCTAAGGTTAAATAATAAAAAACCCTCTCACTATGAGAGGGTTTTTTTATTTCGATAAAATTATTTTAAATTTCTGAATATCTTTCTCAGAACATTTTAATTTAATGAGTAAATTTTCAAGTAGACTCAACTTTTCTCCATTCCATGTCGTATTTAAAGCACCAAACAAACACGCCTGACTTCTTAATAGTGTTCCTGAGTCAATTCTTTTAAGTTGATTTGCCTTCAACGTAGATCCCGTGCTTGTGATGTCAATTATTATTTCAGATGATCCATATGCTGGGGCACCTTCAGTGGCTCCATGACTGTCCACAAGCAGATAATCAGAATAGCCAAGTGCTTCAAAAAAATTACGTGAAATATTTGGGTATTTTGTTGCTATTCTCAGACGTTTCTTATTCTTAATCCGAAAATCATAAATGACATCTTCAAGATCGGTTATTGATTTTACATCTATCCAGCTTGACGGAACCGCAACAACTACATCTGCATACCCAAAGCCTAATTCCATTAAATTAAAAATACAATCTTTAGGCTCATAAATATATTCTTCAATTAAATCTAAACCCGTTATCCCTAAGTCAATAGAACCCTTTTGAAGCTCATACGAAATCTCTTTTGGAGATAAAAAAATAATATCGATATTCTGAATACCAACCATTTTACCGGTATATTCGCGCTCACCATTTCCTCTTTGGATTTTTAAACCTGAATTTAAGAAAATTTCTTCAGTATCTTTTTGAAGCCTACCTTTATTTGGGATGCCAATAATCAAATTCTCAGCCATCTAATTTTCCTGAATATAATAATCGGTCAATGTATATTGAACAACCAACTGCAGGTATTGGTTTTGTTGAACCCAATTCTTCAAAAATTTTATCATATCTACCACCAATTGCTATTGGGTCATTTATTGGTTTTTTTGTGTTGTTTATTTCAAAAATTAAACCAGTATAATATTCAGCTTTTCGTGATAAGTTTGTTTTAAATTGAATAATATCGAGAGGTATATTTATATCCTTAAGGGATTCAATTCTATTTTCTAATTCAATGATTGTATTTTTAAGATCAAGAGTATAGTTATCCGCAAACTCTGATAGTTCAATGATACAACTATTGATATCACCTGTTATTGATAAAAATTCAGAAATTTGATTGATAGTTTTTTGGTCTATCTCACTAATGTTATTTAACTCTAATTTATCCAAATAATTATTTACGATTTCATCTGGTTCCCTGCCAGAAAATATTGAAACATTTTCTTCTCCTAGCAATGATTCAATAAATCTAATGCTGCTCAATGATCCATTTTTGTACTGAGCAATCAAGTCTTCATGTTTTCCTGCATCAAATTGACTTTTAATTAGTGTCTGAAGAGCATCTTTAATTTTGACATTATCAAGACCATTCCAGTATAAGCGTATTATTTTATTAAACAGATATTTGCTGAGATTTAAGTTTTTTAAAAATTGATAGAATATTGATACATCACTAATTGTAATCCCCAGATCAAAGCCACTAAAATCAGATAAAACTTCATAGACATGTGATATAATTTCAACTTCAGATTCAATCTTTTTTTCACTGCCAAAATTTTCTATCCCAATTTGTCTGAATTCGGGACAAGCGCGTGTTTTTTCATTTTTTGTAGGAAAACGGAATGCATAACCATCATAAACGTATTTATTATCATGTATTTCATTATTTTTATAACTTATTGCAAGAGGCAGTGTGAAATCCGGACGAAGACAAATTTCTTTACCATCAGGTGTATTAGTGAGTAGTAATCTATTCCTGACGTCCTCACCCATAAAATTCATAACAATGTCCGCATCTATTGTCATTGAAGGATTATATAGTTTGTATCCCTCTCTGATAAAACATTCTCTTATATTTGCGGGATCTTTGTTAACTATTTTAATCATGTTTTTTTATCTATTTTTGAGAAGATTTCAGAAATCTTATTTGCAACTTGATCCCTGTTAATCTCAAATTGAATTTCATCGTTATTTATCCATTGGTCACGATTCTCAATCATATTCGATATTTCTTTTCCTTTGACCAAATTCTTTACTGTTACTATCCCCATCTCTCTTTCATTAGTACCTTCAATAATTACGAATGGTGAGTTTCGTCTATCAGCATATTTCATTTGTGCTTTCATGCCAGAGCTACCAAGATAAACTTCAGCAGAAATTCCTTTTTCACGAATTTCCGTTGCGATCTGATAATAACTTTGTTGGTATTCTTTATCCATATTCAAGATTAAGACAGGTCCATAATTATCTTCAAATATATCTAAGTTTGCCATTTGCATTACAGTTACCAAACGACTCACACCAATTGAAAAACCACTTGCATTCACCTGATCTTTTCTAAACCTAGAAATTAACTTATCATACCTACCGCCTCCGCCAACCGATCCAATAATAGGCATTTCTTCTCTCTTTTTTTCATCTAACACAATATTGGTCTCGAATATTGTTCCTGTATAATACTCCAATCCTCTGACTATAGTTCCATCGAATGAAATTTCTTGATTATAACCTAATTCAGTTAGTAATTTATCTATTCCAATTAACTCATCAATGGCTATTAGTCCTTGCTCTGTGTTTGATATTATTTCTTTTGTCTGATTAATAAAGTCATTCCTGACAGTTGATTCTATTGATATAAAGTTTAGAATCTTCTCAATACTTCTTTTCGATAATTGAGCGCCTTTTGTGTAATCCCCTGACTCATCTTTTCTACCATCAGATAATAATTTTTCGACGCCCCCTAGACCAACTCGATCTAATTTATCAATTGCCCTTAATATTGTGAGTCTTCTGTTTTCATCAATATCATCATCTATTCTAATCAATTCTATTATCGCATCTAATAACTTACGATTTGAAACTTTAATGTTAAAATTTTGTTCACTAAGCCCAAGTGATCTCATTGAGTCAGTTGCTAACATTAATAGTTCAGCATCAACTATGTAATTATCTGATCCAATGATATCTGCATCTAATTGTAAAAACTCCCTGTATCTACCAGGTCCAGGCTTCTCATTACGCCACACGCTCCCAAATTGGTATCTTTTATAGGGTTTAGTAATTTTATCATAATTTTCCGACACAAATCTTGCCAAAGGAGCTGTAAGATCATACCTGAGCGAAAGCCATTTCTCATCATCATCCTGGAAAGAAAATACACCTGCATTTGGTCGTTCTGAATCGGGTAAGAATTTACCTAATGCATCACTAAATTCAAATGCTGGAGTTGATAGTTCTTCAAATCCATATGACTCATAAACTTTTGTAATTTTTGAAACAATATTTTTAATTTTCTGTAGTTCAAAACCATAAACATCACGTTGACCTCTTGGCAACGAGGCTTTGATTATATTATTTGTATTACTTCCCGACATTTCAAAAATACCAAAGTGTTACTAGTAAGGCTCAAGATTCAATGATGAATTTTGAAACTATACTAGATTATTATTTTTACAAGAAAATTATTAAAATAATAATAACATCTCGTTTTATATTTTATTGGAATAAATTGCTATTTAAATGCTTTTTATCATTGATATTAGAATATATTTTTATTAAAATAGACAGATTAGTAATTTTTTCTAAAATCATGAAGTATAAAAACATGGCAGCAAAATTAGACAAAATCGATCGTAAAATACTTAATCTTCTCCAAGAAGACTGCACCATTGCAGTGTCTGAAATCTCAGCAAAGGTTGCACTTTCATCAACTCCATGCTGGAGAAGGATACAAAGAATGGAAAAAGAGGGTATTATATCAAAAAGGGTTGCTCTTCTTGATCCTAAAAAAATTAATGCAGAAGTAACAGCGTTTGTGGCAATTAAAACTAATCAGCATAACAATCAATGGCTGGCTGAATTCAAAAAAATTGTAAATTATTTTCCCGAAGTTGTTGAATTTTATCGCATGGCTGGAGATATCGATTACCTATTAAGAGTTGTGGTTCCAGATATATCTGCTTTTGATAGATTTTATAAAAATTTAATTGAACGCATTGACCTAACAGATGTATCTACTAGCTTCTCAATGGAACAAATTAAATACACAACATCTCTTCCATTAAATTATACCGAAGAGGTGGCAAATACAGACGCAAATCCCTAACTAACCACCAGTGACCGACATATGCCTGTCGACTGCAGGTTTCTTATGATTTTCATCTATTATAAAATTGTGACTTTTTGGTTTCAAATTAATTGAGTTATGGATCAAATCGATTATCTCTTGATCTGATGCATTACCCCTCATCATTTTATTAAAATCCATAGAGTCATCTTGCCCAAGACACATATACATCTTTCCTGAACACGTTATCCTCACTCTATTACAATCTGCACAAAAATTATTACTAAGAGGCGTTATTAGACCTAAAATCCCACCAGTCTCCTTGCAATCATAATATCTTGATGGACCACCAGTCTTATAATCGGATGTCGTAAGGGTAAACTCGCCGTCCAATTGCTTTTTATATTCAGTAAGAGGAAGATAATTTTCTGTTCTATCTCCATCAATATCTCCCATAGGCATCGTTTCAATTAGCGTTATATCCATATTATTAGAGTGAGCCCATCGTATCATTGACGGGATTTCATGATCATTAACCCCCTTCAACGCAACAGTATTTAGTTTGACTCTGATGCCTGCCTTTTGTGCATGTTTAATACCTTCAAGAACCTGCTCTAAATCACCCCATCTAGTGATCTTTTTGAATGTGCTGTGATCAAGTGAGTCAATAGACACATTTATTCTTTTTATATTATTTTTATAAAGATCAGAGGCATATTTTTTTAACTGACTACCATTCGTTGTAATAGTGACTTCTTCTAAATTGGATCTGCCAATTTTCTCAGTGAGTCTTTCTATCAACCACATGATATTTTTTCTTACAAGCGGCTCCCCACCGGTAAGCCTAATTTTTTTAATACCACATTCGATGAAAATTGATGCCAATCTATAGAGCTCTTCGAGAGTCAACAAATTAGCCTTTGGCATAAACGTCATATTTTCAGCCATACAGTATACACAACGAAAATCACAACGATCAGTCACAGAGATTCGTAGATAATTAATGGATCTTTCAAATGGATCCATTAGGATATTTTTATTGGGTGAAATTGCATTGTTTTCTAACATCAACATATCATAACAAAGTTCTTGTATTAAATAAATTCAATTTATATGATATTGCTAATTGATTGATAAAATTATTAAGTATTATGGCAAATAATAAAGTATTTCAGAATGCGCATGATGCAATGCAAGGTATACTTTTTGATGGTATGACAATACTATCAGGTGGATTTGGAATTTGTGGCATTGCAGAAAATATCACAGAAGAGATCAAAGCTAGCAAAGTCTCAGGGTTGACTGTTGTGTCCAATAATTGTGGCATTGATGGTTTTGGACTCGGTACCCTACTTCACACGCGTCAAATTAAGAAAATGATTTCTTCGTATGTTGGCGAAAATAAAACTTTCGAAGAACAGTACTTAAAAGGTGAATTAGAGCTTGAATTTTCACCTCAAGGAACACTGGCAGAAAGATGCAGGGCTGGTGGTGCTGGTATTCCTGCTTTTTATACAAAGACTGGTGTTGGAACAATTATTGCAGAGGGCAAAGAAACAAAAGTAATTGATGGGGTTGAATATCTTCTTGAAAAAGCGATTAAAGGTGATTTATCAATTATCAAAGCATGGAAAGGTGACGAGTCTGGTAATTTAGTATTTAGAAAAGCAGCAAGAAACTTCAATCCACCTATGGCAAAAGCAGGGAATATTTGTGTAGTAGAGGTAGAACAGCTTGTTAAGACTGGAGAGTTAGATCCGGACCATATACATTTACCAGGTATATATGTTGATAGAATATTTGAAGGAAAATATACTGAAAAGAAAATTGAATTTGTAACTTTAAGAGAAGAATAGTAGGTAAATCATGGCATGGACAAGAGAGGATATTTGTAGAGTTGCCGCTTTAGAGCTTAAGGATGGTTATTATTGCAACCTTGGTATTGGTATGCCAACAAAGGTTGCAAATTATATTCCAGAAAATATTAATGTAACGCTCCAATCAGAAAATGGAATGCTAGGGATGGGCCCTTTTCCATTAGAGAATGAAGTAGATGCTGATATTATAAATGCAGGAAAACAAACAATAACAGAGTTACCAGAAACTTCTTATTTTGATAGCTCTGAGTCATTTGCAATGATTAGAGGTGGTCACATAGATTTATCTATATTGGGTGCTTTGCAAGTATCTGAAAAAGGTGACCTGGCTAACTGGATGATACCAGGTAAAATGGTAAAAGGTATGGGTGGTGCGATGGATTTAGTCGCCGGTGTTAAAAAAGTACTAATATTAATGGAACATACTGCAAAAGATGGACAACCTAAACTTTTAAAAGAATGCACCCTCCCTTTGACAGGAAAATCTGTTGTAGATATGGTAATAACAGAATTAGGTAAATTTGATATCACACCCAACGGAGTTGAAATTAAAGAATTAGCTCCCCACGTCACGCTTGATGAAATTAAAGCAAAAACTGAAGCGAAGATCTTAATTTAACCTTTTCTACCCCTATTAAGCTCTCGATTAATTAGTATGATAGGAAAAAGTCCTGCAACTACAATCGTCATTGCTGGCAATGAGGCGTTTCCAATATCTGATAGAGATGCGTAAGTATAAACATTAGTCGCTAATGTATCAAAGTTAAATGGCCTTAATATCAACGTGGCTGGTAATTCTTTCATTGAGTCAACAAAAACTAATAATGCAGACATAATCAGTGCAGGTTTGATAATTGGAAGTTGAATCTTTATCAATGTTGAAAATTTTGATTTTCCAAGTAAACGTGAAGCAGCTGTAATATCAGGGTTTAATGTTGCAAATCCAGACTCTATTGTACCGAAAGATATTGTAAGAAAACGAACTATATAAGCATAAATAATTGCTATCAATGTACCCGATAAAATTAATCCAATTGTTATATTAAAGTATTGGCCGAATATATTTCTAAGAACTCCATCGACTGCGATTAGTGGTACAATTACTCCTATTGCGAGAACAACACCTGGCAATGCATAACCAAGTCTGGATATGGTCACTGAAAGTCTGATAATTAGATTATTTGATGTAGAATGTGTGTTTACAAGAAATATTCCTAGAATTGTCGTCAAAATTGCAGCACATATTGATAAAAATAGGGAATTAAAGAGTAAGCTTGAATATTCAAGTAACTCAACTTCGAATATACGTTCTAAAATAAAATCAAACAAAACAAGAGATGGCAACAAAAACCCTATTAGAACAGGAAGAATACAAATTATCATTACCAAAACCAACTTACCCTTGCTCAATTTTATTCTATTCGCGCTTATTTGTTTCTTGTTATTTTGAGTAAATGATCTTTTTTTTCTGAGACCCTTCTCGATCATCATTAATAAAAATACGAATAGTAACATAAAAATTGCAATCTGGGCAGCACCACCGAGGTTATTTTTCCCAAGCCAGGTAATGTAAACACCAACACTAAGAGTATCAACACCAAAATATTCAAATGCCGCAAATTCATTCATTGTTTCCATAATGACTAAGATCAATCCAATTATTATTGCAGGCCTCGCCATCGGCAATGCTATGTGAAAGAAACTATAGAGGGAAGACTTACCAAGAATCGAACTCATTTCAATTAGAGTGATTGATTGTCGAAGAAATGCTGCACGGGAAGTTATATAAATGTATGGATAAAGTACAAATGCCATTATGAAAATTGATCCACCAATGGAGTAGATATCTGGGAACCAATAATCTTTGATGGAGTCCCACCCAAACAAAAACCTCAAATTAGATTGAACAAATCCTGTATAATCTAGGAAATCACCATAGGTATAAGCAACAATATAAGCGGGCATTGCTAAAGGAAGCAGACATAGCCACTCCATAATCCTTCTGAAGGGAAATTCATAAACAGTAATAATCCAAGCCAAGCTAACGCCAATCAACAATGTGATGATAGATACACCAGATATGACAATAACAGTTGTAATTATATAACCTGGAAGAACAGTCGAAGCTAAATGAGTCCATATATTATCATCTGCCGAAAAAGCTATATAAAATATCGCCAGTATTGGAATAGCAATTATAGATGCAACAAAAAGGGCTCCCAAAGTTTCTAAAAACTCTTTTTGATAGGAAAATTTGTTAAAGATTGCTCTCATAAACAACTGCCATACCATTTTAAAATTGAATTATCATATGGTTTTAAGACTGTAATAACTACTCATCAAAACCAACTAAATCAACCATTTTACTTGCCATTTCACGACCGTTTGCGATAGTTATTAGATCTAATGTGTCGGCATTTAGTTCACCGAAAGATGCTACCATATCTGAGACACCAACCCCTGCCTTCAAAGGGTATTCATAATTTATATCAGCATACATTTCTTGGGCGACGTCTTCTGTTAAAAATTCTATGAGTCTTATACCATTCTCAAGGTTTGGGGCGTACCTCGCTAATAGTACTCCTGATAGATTCATATGTGTGCCACGACCTTCTGCATTAGGCATGATGATTTTGGTATTTGCAGCCCATTCCTTCTGCTGTGGCTCTTTTTCATTTGTTCTCATCTCAGCCATATAGTAAGTATTACCTATTGATATATCACACTCACCAGAGTAAATGCCTTTTACTTGGTCTCTGTCATTACCTTGTGGTGTTCTAGCAAGGTTTGCTTTTAGATCCCTTAGCCAATTAGTTGCCTCGATTTCACCATGATGGGCAATTAGAGATGAAAATAGAGCTAGATTATAATCGTTTTGACCAGATCTTACACAAACCCGGCCCTTCCATTTTGGATCAGCTAATTCTTCATAAGTAATCTCATTTTCAATAACACGATCTATTGATGCGAATATAACTCGAGCTCTTGCAGTAAGACCAATCCAATGACCATTAGGATCACGGTATTGTGGAGG
>JADHLM010000057.1 GCA_016780665.1 Hyphomicrobiales bacterium
TATCGAAGCACTCAATGAAACAGAGGTTGAAGGTAGAAAATTAGTTGTAAACGAGTCTAAACCTAAAGATTCAAGATAAGTATTATCTAATATTTACAAAAAAAATTTTCTTTTTTAATCTTAAAATTTTGTAAAAAATTTACATTATTTATCTTTTATTCTTAATTCTTGACATTTATTTTACAAAAGGTTTAAATGCGATGGAATTATTATTTCTTTAGGGGGAACTCGTGTACAAATATTTATTATCATTAATGGTGTTATTACCTTTATCAACTGTTTCATTAGCACAAGATGCTGATGAGGATGAAGCCGAAATAGAAGAAGTTGTAACAACAGGTATAAAAAGAAGTCTTATTGACGCAATATCTATTAAAAGAGATAACGTTGGAGTCATGGAGGCTATTACTGCTGAAGACTTCGGTAAGTTCCCAGATGGAAACTTAGCTGAATCACTTGCTAGGGTTTCTGGTGTAGGTATCGATAGAAGCAATTTAGAAGGTGAAGGAGTTGCAGTTAGGGGTTTTGGTCCTAACCTTAACTTAGTTACTTTAAACGGCCGTCAAATGCCAACAGTGCCTGGTCAATATGGAGGCGGAAGATCATTTAACTTTGGTGATATAGCATCTCCTGGAATTGCTGCAGTTGAGCTGTATAAATCAACAAATAACTCTTTACCTTCTGGTGGTATAGGCTCTACCATAAATATGGTTACAACAAAACCATTAGAAGTAGATGGAACAAAATCATCTTTAAGTGTTGGATACGTTCATGACACTTCCAGTACTAAATCTGAAACACCTGAAATTTCAGTTTTATATGCAACGAACAGAGATTACTGGGGCTTCTCATTTTCTGGATCTTATCAAGATAGAAACAATAGAGAAGAGGGAACTAGAGAATCAAATTGGTTCAATCCTTCAAGACTTGCTAGAGAAGAACTTTACAACAGATTGGATATCTATAACGCAGCAATCGGACAGACTTTGGTTGACAATAACACAAGAGCTGATGGGATTACTTTTTATCAAGAGCCTACTGCCTATCAAATTAAAGATAATGATAGATTGAGAAAAAATGCTCAATTAACTTTTCAGTTTGCATTCAATGATAGAGTTACATCTACACTTGATTACACATACAGCGGAGTTGAGTTTAGTTCAGTTGGTCAAATGTTTGGTACATGGCTTGGTGCATGGGATACACTTGAGGGAACTATTAACTCAAATGGTGTCTTTACTGATGTAGTTGTAGGAAACAGAGCATATGATCATCAATTAATCTGGGGTGATACTTCAAGTGCTAACAAATCAATTGGTATGAATCATGAGTTTATTGTAAACGATGCTCTTACAGTTACCTTTGATGCTCATAGCTCTTCAGCCTTAAAAAATGGTACAGAGCTTCCAAATGAAATGGCTATTGGAACTAGTAAAAGATCAACTGTTACTCATCTTAATGGCGGTTCATCTGGCATTAATAGTTTTTCATTTGCTGATGACTATACATCGTCTGACTATTATTTAGGTGGACTTCTTGCTAGAGATGCTTATAAGAAGAATGAGATGAATCAATACCAATTAATTGGTGAGTGGGTAAACTTAGACGGTGGATTGGTTACGAGTGTTGATTTTGGTATATCAAAAACTGTAAGCAAATTTAAAGACAGAAGATACGAAGAAAATAATCAACTAATTGGTGCTAGTGCAGACGATTTTGCTGACAGTCTTTTTGTGAAGACTGACCTTGGAGATTTCATGGATGGTTTTAATACAACTCTTGGAACCTCTTACTATTTTGCCGTAGATAAAAATGCTGCAGTTGCTGCATTTGAAGCTGCAGGAGGATCTCTTGATGTTGGCCCAATAGATCTTAATGAAAGGGTGCAAGAAGATCTTGAATCTGCATTTATTCAATTCAACATGGAAACAGAATTCAATGGCAGACCTTTAAACATTATTGCAGGTGTAAGATATGAAACATCTGATACTGCTTCAACTTCTCTCGAAGCAGCACCAACTACAATTAGAGTTGATTATATAAATGGCCTTGATTATATAAGAGGTGATGTTCTTGATGCTCCGAGAATGGGTGACACAGAAGACGTTCTTCCAAGTTTAGCAATGTCATACTCGCTGAGTGATAATGAAGTATTAAGATTCTCAGCAAGTAAAACCTTAGCAAGACCAAATTTACAAGAGAAAAGATCTGGTTTTGTATATGGTAATATAGATTTTTACAATCCTACTGCCAACGGGGGTAATCCAAACCTTGAGTCTTTGAAATCTACTAATTTTGATTTAGCTTATGAAAATTATTACGCAGAGGGAAGTTACTATGCTGTTAATATTTTTAGAAAAGAGATTACAGATTTTATTTCAAATGAAACAAGATATGAAAACCTCTTTGGTCTTACTAATGCAGCTTATGGTGAAATAATTATGGCTGCAAGAACTTGTACAGACGAATGGGTGCAAGCTGGAAGACCTAGTACGGTCTCATATGGAGACGAGGGTTCATGGGTACATTGCGTTTCACAACAATCACTATGGGCTCAACCAGACTTATCTGATGACTATCGTCAGGCAATGTGGGTTGCTCTTGCAATGCAACATCATGGCGGTACATTACCAAGTATGTGGAATAATGGATGGGCATTTGGACAGCCATGGAGCAATAATACATGTAATGATGGTGGTTGGTGGAGATGTAACCCAGGTTATATTGATTCAACTTCAAGCGATCCACTTGCGCTGTTTAGAATTACACAACCTAAAAATCTTGAAGAAGGTGATGTTTCCGGTCTTGAGGTAACATTGCAGCACTTTTTTGAAGGAACTCCATATGGTATGCAGTTTAACTATACAAAAATTACTGGTGGTGATGTAGATATCGATAGAGACGATGTTGGACCTCAATTTATACTTCCGGGTTTTGGTGATGCTGGTAACTTATCTGTTTTTTATGAAGACGATAAACATACATTCAGAGTCGCCGCTAATTACAGAGGCGAAACTGTAGATGGCTTTGGTAACTATGATCAACCACTTTATGTTGAAGAAAGATTGCAAATCGATGCTACTTATCAATATAGAGTTAATGAGAACACAACCGTCTTCTTGGACATGATGAATATTAATGATGAGACAACACGTCTTCATGCAAGATATTCTGAAATGTTGTTCTTATCGCAAGATCATGGACCTATATTTAAATTAGGATTTAGAAGTAATTTTTAATACTAATTTTTAAGATTTCAAAAGAGGGCAAAAGCCCTCTTTTTTTTATGTTAAATTTATTTTACACTTCGATTATGCTATATAAATATATATTTATTTTTTGTACATTTTTACTAGCCTCCTGTGGAGGAGGCGGCGGTGGCGGTGGTGACGACTCCGTTGGACCTGGACCTACTCCTCCAACTACCACCCCTTTTCAATTATCTATTGGTTTAACACAATTCTCTACAGATGAGGACACAGCATATTCAGGTAGTTTAGGTGCAATTGCAAACGAACAAGTTACTCTTACTTATGCAATAACAACCACAACTTCTAATGGAAATCTAACTCTAGGAACTGAAGGAGGAATTACTTATACTCCTAACGAAAATTACTTTGGTTCTGATTCATTTCAATATTCTATAACAGCTGAAGAGAAAAATGTTACACAAAATGCCACTGTAAATATTACTATTAACTCTGTTAATGATTTGCCCTCTATTGAATTTGTAGTAATACCAGATACTTCGAAAAATACACTTTTGTATGATGTGAATCAAACATTCCAGATCTCTGTTGAAGATGTTGATAATTCAATTAGTGACATGAGCTTTGATTTAAAATTAGGTGATGAAACTTTTGTTGGAACCTTTACATCAAATGCCGACAACCCTTCCTCAGGTGAAGTTAGTTTTAATTTGTTATCTCTTCAAAATGCTGGTCTTTATGATGCAGAGGTAAGAGTCTCTGATGGAGTAGATTTTGACAGCGTTAGTTTTGAAGCATGGTTTGTAGCCAGTAGAAGAGAAGTAAGAATTCAACAAGACGATGATCCAGAAGATGGTTTTGATGGCGGCGCGAAAACTCCAAAAGATTATAAAGTTTATTATTTATCTGGAGGACCAAGCGCTATGGGTAAAACACAATATTTATTTATTGGAGATTCTCTAGCTAATGCAAATGAAATAGATTTATATAGAAGAGCTTTGCTTGCTTCTGTTAACAAGCTAAATGATTCAGATGCAAAAGATTTTTTTAGTAAAGATTATTTCTCTATTGTTTCTGCAGAGCCTGCTAATCCAGATGGCACTTCACCTGTTGGAACAAGAACAGGTTGTTATGATTGGGATGAAGATGTTTATTGTATAGCTGATATGGATACGGGTATTTTTGATGATCTTTTAAACAATTATACTCTTGTGTCAGTTTTGACTCGTGTTCAAGGTAGAGGAGTTAATTTAGGAGATAGAAATATTCAAAGAATTCTTGAATCTGATCCGGAAAGAACAAAAAATACACTAATGCATGAGCTTGGCCATGCTCATGGCTATATGGGAGATGAATATAGGACTGATGATGATAGAGATGTCAGCCAGTATGCAGATGACAGTGTAAATACTACCACCCAGTCAGATCTCTCTTTACTCAAGTGGAATCATCAAATAGAAGACTTAACTAATGTTCTTGGTAAAGATATTAAGGTTTGCTATAACACAGGTGATGGCAGAATTTATGATAGAGATCAAAATCAATATGTTGAAGATACTGATTGCGGTTGTTACATAAATGAGTGGGGTTCTCCAGAACCAGATCCCGAAACAGGAGAAATGATATACCCATTTATAAGAAAAAATCCAGATTGCAGTAAAGTAGGCTTATTCGAAGGTAACTATTACGGTGAATTTGATAACTATAGACCAACTTTTTGTTCAATTATGGATTCCTGTAATGAAGGAGGTTATGGAGATGTAAATGTAGAAGGTTTTGCTGTTGGTTCAATACAAAACCAAGGTTTTTATTATGCATTTAATCAAGAAACAGACCAAGCAAAAATTAGTTTTAATGAAAATGCATCAGGAGTTAATGAATCTATTACAATTGATGCAAGTGACATTAAATATGATCCTGAAAAAATTACCATCAAGTGGTATGTAGACGGCGTTGAAGATACCTCCAAAGAGAATCAACAAAGAGTAACATTCAATAGACCATCTAATAATACAGTTGTTATTTACACTGTTAAAGCTATAGATTTAACTGGAACAATAATTGCTGCAGATGATGTTATTGATAATACAGATTTTTATGAGGGCATGCTCCAATCATACTTTATTTGGAGTGATGGAGAAGATTTTGATCGTGATCCAGATCCGTCGACATACAGTAACTATAATTATGGATATATGAATGGTCCTTTAGGATTTACATGGGGGATTAATTGGGCATCATGGTAAAAAAAATATTAATAACTTTATCTTTAATTGTTTCAGTCAACATAATCTCAGATGAGGTACCAGAAAAAATTAATTTTTCCCAGAAGATCATAAGTGCAACCGATGGGCTTTCAGGTAAACAAGAAAGTAGAATATATAACCTCAAAGCAAGTAAAAATCGAATTTCAATCAATAGCTCAAGAATTGGAAGACCAAAGTTAGATTCATTTAAAAATTTTGGAGCACCTTCACGTTCTGATAAATACATCATAGAAGTTTTAGATAAAGATATGAATGTAATTCGTATGGTAGGTCTTGGAAATCCATTTTATATTCATGTTCAGCATATGGATTTTGAAGATAGGCATATCTTTGGTGGGGATATTGAAAGGAATTTTGATATCCCAGTTCCATTGGACTCTAATGCTGCATATATAACTTTGAATGAAAATACTGAATTTGGCCTAAAGCAAATTAATGCAATTTCATTAGACTAAATTAGTTCTTAAAAATAAAAACTATTGGATAAATTTAATCAATAAATTCATCTTGAAAGCGCATAACTTAGAAGGTATATTACACACCCATGTGCGGTACTAGCTCAGTTGGTAGAGCGTCTGCTTGCCAAGCAGAAGGCCGCCGGTTCGAGACCGGCGTACCGCACCACTTAAACTTAATTAATTTTCGCTATAATCTTTAACATGCTTTTAAGGTTAGTATTAGTTTTATTTTTTTTATCATCATGTGGAGGAGGCAGTGAAAGCTCTTCTAATGGCGTGACTGTTGAAAATGATGCTATTAATGTCCAAAATTCAAGCCAACAATGTACAGATTTTGATGAAAGTACCTATGACAGAACCTATAGATGTGAATTTAAACATAAAGGTATTGATAGATATTACTTTATACAGTTAGGTCACCCTGAAGCACTAGGACAGAGTTCGATTTTGTTCAATCTTCACGGATACGGCAGTAATGCGTTAGCTCAAATGCAATATGCTGATTTTAGAGATTTGGCATATTCAAAAGATAAAAATTTTATTTTGATTCATCCGCAAGGTGCTCCATTAAATACAGCCCTAGCTTCAAGTGTATCTCATTGGAATTCAGGAGCATGGACTATCGGCAGTCCTGTTGATGACATTGATTTTATTAATACAATCATCGAGTTTGTTTCTAATAAATATAATATTAATACTA
>JADHLM010000058.1 GCA_016780665.1 Hyphomicrobiales bacterium
AATTTTTTTACATCCTTTCCAAGATCCATGACTATTCCGGAAACTTCTAGTCCGGGATGTGATGGTGAACCTGGTGGAGGTGGGTGAAGACCGTATCTCTGTAAAATATCTGGTCTATTTACACCACTGGCCTTTATATCTATGAGAACATCATCATCGCCTGGGATTGGCACATCTTTATTGGCATGAATAAGTTTATTGTTCTTACCATGATCAAGTATATCAATTACAAACATTTTAATAAATTATTATTGAAAAACAGACATATTTAACAATATTATTTGCTAAGTAAACCTTCAAATTTTTTATTAAATTTACTTACTCGTCCACCCCTGTCCAAAAGTTGTTGCGAGCCACCAGTCCAAGCGGGATGACTCGAAGGGTCAATATCTAAAGTTAGTGTATCACCTTCTGAACCATATGTTGAATATGTTTGGTATTTTGTACCGTCTGTCATCACCACTTCTATTTTATGATAGTTTGGATGTCCTTCTTTTTTCATTTTTTTTCTCACACCTATGAATAAGTTTTTGTATACATTAATATTAATTTTATCTCAAGTCTTAAATTATTTTAGCTTTCAGTAAGTTTGATTTCAATTCTTCTATTTTTTCTATAAGCATCCTCATTCTCATTAGGATCGAGGGGCATATATTCGCCCCTACCCGTAGCTGCAAGTCTATTTGGAGGTATACCTGTTTTCATTAAGAAATCTACAACCGATATTGCACGTGCTGCTGAAAGATCCCAATTTGACTCATATCTTGAGTTTCTAATTGGTATAATATCAGTGTGACCATCTATTCTTAATATCCAATTTATCTCATCAGGGATCTCTTCTATAAGATTTTGGATTGCAACTGATAATTTGGCGAGCTGTCTCTGTCCATCAATGCCTATAGTAGCTTCACCACTTCCGAACAAAACTTCCGATTGAAAAACAAATCGATCACCAATTATTTTAATATCATCCCGGGTTCCAATAATTTCTCTCAATTTACCAAAAAATTCAGATCTATATTCAGATAATTCTTTTACTCTTTGGGCTAGGGCAAGATTAAGTCTCTTCCCAAGATCAGCAATTCTTGCTTGTTGTTCTATATCTTTTTGTTCAGATGCGTCTAGTAAAGCTTGAATAGCAGAAATTTGTTTTTTTAATTCTGATATTTGAATATTGAGTAATTCAATCTCGAGTGAAGATTCTTTTGATTTTTTTCCTGTCGAAATAAGTCCAGATTGAAGTCTACTTATTTTATTGAGATTGGAGTTTTCTTTCTTCCTTAAATCAAATATTATTTGATTTTTTTCTTTAATTTCATTTTCAAAATCTGTTGATACAACATTCATGGAAGCGATGCTACTTTCATAATCTGTTAGAAGTATATTATTTTTGTTCAAGTTGTTTCGGAGGTCTATAATGGTTTGCTCTCTCTCGATAAGAGTCTCTTCTAGATTTGTATTTAAAGTAGATAGATTTAAGATATTATCCTCAATATTTTGAATTTTTATATTTTTATTATTTATTTCCAATTCTTTCATCTTAAGTAATGTACTGATCTGTTTATTTTCAGAAATAAGTTTGATTATTTGTTGGTTTCTTTCAGCAGATTGTTCCCTTTCAAGATCATATAAAGCAATTTGTTTATCAATGTTGTCTTGTAAAATTATTATTTGGTTTTGATAATCTAAATTTAAATTGGTTATTTCGTCCTGCAATATAACTATCTCATCATTGGATAAGGCAAGTGAACTACTTAATTGTTCATTTTGTGAAAAAAGTTGATCTAAGTCACTCTCAAGTATTTCAAGCTTAGTGGCTAAATTTTCATTTTCATTCTGTTCTAATGATAAAAGTAAAGATAATTCTTGAAGCTGACTTTGTAGATCAATTAAAGCTTCATCTTTAGAGGATATTTCTGTTGAAAGGAAGAATTGAGATAGAATAAAAACAGTTAAAAGAAAAATTATAACAAGAAGAATTGTAGCCATTGCATCTACAAAGCCTGGCCAATAATTGGCACTGTTATTGTTGGCTCGTCTATTAATTCTTGGCATTACAAAAGTTTATTTTTCATCAGATATTTTTTTTAATAACTCATTTTGTTCACTTAATAATGAACATATAACTTCCTGTTGCTCTTGAATAGCCTTTAAAACATCATTCCCATCGGCTATTAAGTGAGTTCTGTCTTGTTTAAAATTATCAACAAAATCTGTTAGGCTTGTATTCATTTCTTTAATATTTTTATTTAGATAAAAGTGCATTCTGCTGTCTGCTCTGTCATCATTTATCTCAGTTACTGTAGATAACCATTCTTCAAGCTCATTATAAAATCGATTCTGGGCTTGATTATATATTAAATCAAAGAAGCCTAAAATTAGAGAACCAGACAAGCCAAAAAGAGATGATGAAAAGGCGATTGCCATACCTGAAAGAGGTGACTCTAATCCTGATTTCAATTCTTCAAACATTTCAGTCGCTTCGCCATTACCAATATTTAGCGTCCCAATAGTCTGTCCAATTGAGTCAACTGTTAGTAATAACCCCCAGAATGTACCAAGTAATCCGAGAAAGATAAGCAATCCAATCATGTATCTGGAATATTCCCTAGACTCATCAAATCTAAATGAAATTGAGTCAAGGATTGATCTCATTGAGGACGCAGATAATGTTATCTCATATTTGTGATCAAGCATCATCGTAGCCATTGGAGCTAGAAGTGATGGTGGCGAACCAATATCCGCGTGGCTGTCACCATTTTGAAAATTATTTACCCAACTAACTTCTCTGAATAAGTTAGTTGTAAGCCATAATATATAAAATATACCAAAAGCAAGTACGGAACTGATAATTGTATTAATTATTGGATTTGCAAAGAATGCTTTTAAAAGATCGTCCTGAATTATAAAAATAAAAAAAAATAATATTAAAATAAAAATGAACATTCTAAAAAGATATGTTCGAGGATGTGTGAAGCTCTTTAAACTAGGAATATCAGTCATTGCTTTTAATTCCTCAATATTTGTTTATTATGAATATAATAAATTGTCGTATATTTTTTGGTTAGACACAATAAAATAATTTTTACTATTTTGTTCTGATGAAGTTATAATATTCTTTGTGCCCCCGGCCTCTCCTAATGCAAGGAGTGCTGCAGATATTACATTTTCATTCTTCTCATAGCCAATATATGCATTAATTATACCGTTAGCAATCATACACATTTCTAGTGATTGGCAGCCAAATTTTCTAATATCTTTCAATGATTTTAAATACTCAATTATGGTAGTGTTTTGGATTCTTTCGCTTGTTAAAAAGTCTTCTAAAATAAGGACATTTTTCTCTGAAGCAGATTCCTCAGAAACTTTCATTTTAACATTATTGTGAGTTGCAGCAATCCCTCTCTCGGCTATGAATATGTCGTCAGTTATAGGGTTACATATTATACTATTTTGAATTATATTATTTTTTTTATGAGCGATTGTAATTGCAAAAAATGGGATAGCTCTCATGAAATTTGTTTCCCCTTCAAGCACGTTAACAATGAAACAATTTTCTATTTCTGAGTCCCAAATTTTATCAGATTTTAAATGATCATTTATAAATATAATTTTATATCCATTTTTCCCATATTTATCCGATAATTCTTCGAGAATAATGGACTCAATTCTCTTCTTAATTTTATCTGTGAAATCAGTAATAGACTTATTTGATTTATGTAAATTTTGAATTTCACCAAAATCATGACGATATATCTTTGAGATATTCCGAACTAGTGAGTAGAGAACATTTGAATTTGGTAAATAGCTCATTAAGTTATTCTGCTCTTTTTATATATGTAAGGTCATTTGTATCAATAACTATCATTTCATCATTATTGACAAATGGAGGGACCATTACACGTAAATTATTTTCTAATATTGCAGGCTTAGATGAGGATGCAGCAGTCTGACCTTTAATTGTTGGCTCGGTGTCAATTACTTTTAGAATGACTGTTTCAGGTAATATCACACCAATCGGTTTCTCATTATATAACTCAATATCTACTATCATTCCTTCTCTAAGGAGTGATTTTTTTTCTTCTAATAGTTTTTCATCCAATGATAATTGTTCATATGTTTCTTGATTCATAAAAATTAATTCATTTTCATCAGCATATAAAAATTGAAAAGTTTCTAAATCAATTCTTATTTTTTCTACAATCTCGTCGGATCTAAATCTCTCGTTTAATTTTGTATTATCAATGATTGATTTCATCTCAACTTGATTAAATGCTCCTCCTTTACCAGGCTTTACAGCTTGAGTCTTTGTGACTATAAAAAGGGAGCCTTTGTACTCTAGTACATTACCTATTTTTATCTGATTACCATTTATTTTCATTCCATCCTCCTGGATTTAATTTTGATAATGTTATTGCTTTTTTTTTGTTCTTAAATATTGAAATATACACAGAAACTTATTTCATAAACTGAGGTATCCGTAAATAGGTAATACTATAATCATTCGGTCTTGGTATGAAATTTGCATAGTTTTGGGTTGCAGTTTCCTTCTTATCTGGAGACACTACAGTCATATTCATATCAAGTTCAACATCAGATATTCCGAGCTGTTTTGCAAGCAAATAGTATTCATATGCTTTCACGTCATCTTTTTGCACGCCAATTCCATAAAAATACATATTGGATAATTGTTGAAGAGCAGGTGGGTATGCCTTTTGTGCTGATTTTTCAAGCCATGCTATAGCAGTTTCTTCATTTCTTTTTAATCCAATTTCATTTAAAATCATCATTGCATAATCATATTCGGCTTCTGTGTATCCCATATCAGCAAATTGAAACATCAGTTTTGCAGCAGCTTTCTCGTCAATTTTTGTGCCTATGCCATTTATCAAGTAATCAACGATCATATATTTAGCAATTGTGAGGTCATCATTGCTTGCTTCTTTTATATATTTGAAGGCTTTATCCTTATCCAATGATACACCAATCCCATATTTGTAAAATATTGAGAGATAATATTTGGCAGATGAAGATAAAAATTTATGTTCAGAATTGATTAGCTCATTAAAAAGTTGATATGACCTTACTACATCAATTTTATAATGAAGAAGTAGCTCCGCTAGTTGATAATGTGCATTAATATTGCCTTCATTTTTTGATTTTTCATACCATTTAGTTGCATTGTCAATATCATTCAAACTAAGATATTTTTGAGCTATCCAAAATGACCATTCATTATTATTTGTGTCAATGTGTAATGCTATTGCTTGATCAATATTGTCATTGATCAAAAGACTCTTGAATTCTTCATCATTTATTTTAGCTAATACAACAGATGAGGTGATTATTGTCAAATAGAGAGATAAACAGATATATTTAAAGTAATATTTCATAACTTCATCAGTGTTACTCAAGATCATCTTGCCACTTACCCAAAGATGCAAGACTATTCATTTTGGCTCTATGTTTAAATGCTTGCTGTGCTTCTGGTATATTCTTATCATTGCCTTTCCATTTTAGCAGGGCGCTTTGTTGGAGTGCTCTACCATATGAAAAACTAAGTTTAATGTCGGTGACTTTGATTTTATTCATTAGAGATAAATGCTTCGTTGCTTCAATATCAGATTGTCCTCCTGACAAAAAACAAATACCGGGCACATCTTTTGGAACACATTCTTCTAGGCATTTTAATGTTTGCTTAGCAACCTCTATTGGAGTAACTTTTTCGGTGCAGTTGATTCCGGGTATGATCATATTTGGTTTAAGGATTATTCCATCTAATGCAACATTGGCATTAGTCAACTCATTAAAAACTAAGCTTAATGTTTTAGAAGTTATATCAAAACATTGTTCTATTGTATGATTTGAGTCATGACTGTCCATCAGGACTTCTGGTTCAACTATTGGAACAACTCCCACTTCTTGACATAGAGCTGCGTATCTTGAAAGTGCATGAGCATTAGATAAAAGTGAATAATTAGTTGGTGTATTTTTAGTAATTTTTATAACGGCTCGCCATTTTGCAAAAGTTGCACCTAAGCTATGGTACTCTATGAGCCTTTCCCTGAGTCCATCAAGACCTTCAGTTATTGTTTCATTATCAAACAGTGCAAGATTTTTAGCTCCAGTATCAACTTTAATTCCAATTAGAGTGTCTGTTTCTTTCAACAGATCGGTAATTTTTCTACCATCCCGACAATTCTGGCGGATTGTTTCGTCAAATAAGATTACTCCAGAGATGAAGTCGTTCATAGCATCCATCGTGCTAAAAAGCATTTCTCTGTAATCCCTGCGACTATCATATGAACTTACAACAGATATTTGATTAAACCTTTTTTTTATTGTTGCGGTGCTCTCATCAGCAGCAAGAATTCCCTTTCCATCAGAAACAAGCTTTTGAGCTATTTGACTTAAATTTTGTTCCATCTTAGCCTTCTTTTTTATTTTCAATTACTGCACGAACTCCAGGTAGCTCTTTTCCTTCTAACCATTCCAAAAAAGCACCACCTCCAGTTGAAACATGTGTGTAGGAACTATACGTATTAGCGATATTTAT
>JADHLM010000059.1 GCA_016780665.1 Hyphomicrobiales bacterium
CAAGGATTTCAAGTAAGTAAACCTGTACTAGAAATTAATCCAAATCACCCTATCTTCGGGTTAATCCAGAAGAAAGCAAAAAATAATAAATCTAAACAAGTAGAAACCTTAGTAAGGGTGCTACTGGATTATGCTTTAATTATGGATGGTGAGAAACCCCATAATATAAAAACATTCGGAAAAGACATACTTGAGTTATTGAATAATGTAAATTAAGGATTCGATCGCTTATAACTCAAAATGCCATATTTAATAATGAATTGATAGGGAGTCTCTAATATCCCCTGATTTTGGAGGTATAAACTTGGTTAAATCAATGCCAACAACTGCTGATTTGTATTCAGCAAATGTCGGAGTTCTTCCTAAGATTGCTGATAATACAACAACTGGAGTAGAGGCTAATAGTGACTCACCCTTTTTGGCATTTGAGTCTTCTACAACACGACCTTTGAACAACCTTGTTGATGTTGCAAGGACAGTATCGCCTTTCTCAGCTTTTTCTTGGTTACCCATACATAAATTACAACCTGGCCTCTCTAAATAAAGTATATTTTTGTATTCTGTACGCGCTGTATTCTTTGGATTTGTATCATCAAATTCAAATCCTGAGTATTTTTGCAGAATCTCCCAATCACCTTCTTCAGTTAGCTCATCTATAATATTGTATGTCGGCGCCGTAACAACTAGTGGTGCGTTAAATTTAACTCCACCCTCAGCTTTTTCAAGATTCCTTAGCATTTTTGCTACAATTTTAAGATCGCCCTTATGAACCATGCAAGATCCAACAAATCCAAGGTCTACCTTCTTTTCAGCTTTATAATAAGAAATCGGTCTGATTGTATCGTGAGTATATCTCTTTGATATATCGATATTTTCAACATCTGGGTCCGCGATCATTGGTTCAACTATTTTGTCAAGATCAACAACTACTTCTGAGTAATATTTTGCATTTGCATCAGGCTTTAATGTTGGTTTTTCATTTGTTTTTATTTGATTAATTCTTTTGGTAGCAATGTTAACTAGATTATTGAGCATGCCACTTGAGTTATCCATACCTTTCTCAATCATAGTTTTTATTCTAGATATTGCTATTTGAAGTGACTCAATTAAGGTTTCATCATTTGAAATACAAATTGCAGCTTTTGCTTTCATTTCTGCAGACCAATCTGTAAATGTAAATGCCTGATCTGCAAGTAGTGTACCAATATGGACCTCAATTATTCTACCTTGGAACACATTTTCATCAAATTGCTCAAGCATTTGAGCTTGTGTTGCGTGAACAACATCTCTAAAATCCATATGGCTTTCCATTTTACCTTTGAAAGTAACTTTAACTGACTCTGGGATAGGCATTGAAGCTTCACCAGTTGCTAATGCAAGTGCTACCGTTCCTGAGTCAGCACCAAAAGCGACACCTTTTGACATTCTTGTATGAGAGTCACCTCCTATAATTATTGACCAATCATCAACGGTTATGTCGTTAAGAACTTTGTGAATAACATCAGTCATGGGGTGATAATTATCTTTTGGATCACGGCCTGTAATGAGCCCAAATTGATTCATAAATTTCATTAATTTTGGAGTGTTTTGCTGGGCTTTTAGGTCCCAAACTGATGCTGTATGGCATCCTGATTGATATGCACCATCTATTGTAGGCGCAATAGTTGTTGCTGCCATTGCTTCTAATTCTTGTACGGTCATTGGACCAGTAGTATCTTGCGAACCAACTATATTTACCTTAACCCTCACATCAGAACCTGCATGTAGGGTAATTCTATCATCAACACCAATTGCATTAGCGTTAAATATCTTCTCTACTGCAGTCATTCCTTGATTTGGAATTGATACAATATTTGTTTCTGCATAGGGTGAATTCAAACTAATTTTTAAGATCTGACATGCAAGATTTTGAAGTTTTTTCCCAAATACAACTACATATGAGCCACCTGCTCTGATAAAATCGAGATTCTGTTGTGTAAATGAAGATGATATATCAACTAATTCTTTTTGACCTGTTTCATTATAGAGTTTCTTTGTTTTTGTATTAATTTTTAGTACAGTACCAGTATCAACTGTGTAAGTTTGTGTGAGAACAGGGTTTCCGTCATTGTTTAATATTGGATGTCCATTATTATCAAGAGCCTTAATCCAATTCTTTAAGTTGATACCGATGCCACCAGTAACCTCAACAGTTGTTTGAAATATTGGTGAGACTCCGTATGAACCTGCAACGATAGGTGCAAAATTTACAAATGGCACATATGGGCTTGCTTTTTTCCCAGTCCATAAGGCTACATTATTCACACCAGACATGCGAGATGAACCAACTCCCATAGTACCCTTTTCGGCTATGAGCATAATTCGTTTGTCTGGGTGTTTGTTTTTTAGTTCAAGAATTTTAGATTGTGCCTCATCAGAAATAAAACATTTTCCATGTAATTCTCTATCTGCTCTTGAATGGGCCTGATTTCCAGGAGAGAGTAGATCCGTTGAAATATCACCCTCTGCAGCAATGTAGGTTACCACGTCTATTTCTTCTTCAACATCAGGAAGGTTTGTGAAGAACTCAGCATGGGCATAGCTTTGTAGGATATCTGTTGCAATTTTATTACCATTTTCATAAGCTTGTTTGAGTCTCTCTATATCTGCATCATATAAAAACACCTGGCTTTTGAGAATATTACTGGACTGATGAGCTATCTTTTCATTGTTACCTAATGCAAGATCAATTAGGACTTCGATGGATGGGCCACCTTTCATGTGAGATAATAATTCAAAAGCAAATTTATTATCTATTTCTGGAATATCAAGTGAGCCCAATATGATTTCTTTTAGAAACTTTGCTTTCTCTTTTGCTGCCCCAGTTGTACCCGGCAACGTATTGTAAATTAGATGATTTAAGCAATCTTTTTTATGAGTAGTATTTTGTTTTATGTGGCTAATTAGTTCTATAACTGTTTGACTATCTTCAATTGGTTTTGGATTAAGACCCTCTTTTTTTCGTGTCCCTATTTCTTTTAAATAATTTTCATATGCACTCATTTTTTGCTCATTTTTTATCTTCTAATTAACCTAAATTTTTATATTGTTTTACCATGATAGAAAAGACATTCAAGTATATTTTGATCGTGTAAGTATTTAATGTTATCTATATAATTATAAATAAACAAACACAATTTTATGCTTATGAAATTACACATACAAGGTTTGAATTTTTCTTATGGAGAAAAAAAAGTTTTTGAAGATACTAACATTGATCTTTCAGCTGATAAAATAACAGTTCTTTTTGGTAAGAATGGAACAGGAAAGTCGACTTTGTTAAAGTTGATCGCAGGGATAGAAAGGTGTGATGAAGGTGATATTTTATTTTCAGATAAAAATGGTTCAATTTTCGCACCAAAAGGAATGATTGCGTATCTTGGCCATAAATTAGTTTTAAAAGAAGAACTAACAGTTGAACAAAATATTTCTTTTTGGAGTGATTTTTATCAAAATACTTTGGATGAAAATAATTTTCGACTCTTAGAAATAGACAGATTAAGATATTTGAATGTATCAGAGTTATCTCAGGGACAAAAGAAGAAGCTTGCCTTCATGAGGGTGCTTTTATCAAACAAACCAATTTGGTTATTAGATGAACCTCTGTCTAATCTCGACATGGATTCAACAGAAACAATTAAAAAACTTATTTCAGATCGTATATCAGCAGATAATTTGGTTTTAGTTACCTCACATACAAAATCAATTTTTTCAAAAGAACAAATCATTACTCTTGGCAATTAAAAATATGAACCATATAGTCCCAATAATAAAAAGAGATCTCCATATTTACTTTAGAAATAAATCATCAATATTAATAGCCATTATTTTTTTTCTTGTTGTGACCTCCATACTTCCAATTGGGATAGGACCAGATATCAAAGTACTTGAATCAATATCCCCTGGGTTACTCTGGATTGCATTTTTTTTGTCGATTTTATTAAATATAAGTATTGTTTTTGAGAATGATTTTAAGGATGGTTCTTTGGATTTAATTTTAATCGAGTCTGAATTACCCGAGTTAGCCATTATTAGTAAGATCATCAGCTTCTGGCTAATTGTAGTTCTACCTTTAGTGATTTTTTTACCACTTGGGGGGATTATTTTAAATCTACCATTAGGTAATATTAAGCAAATAATTTTACTGATAATTATAAGTAGTCCCTTTATGATTTTGATCGCTTCTATGGGCTCTGCAATGGCATTGCGTGTATCAAATCCTAGCTTACTAATAACAATATTGATAATACCATTTTATATTCCCATATTAATTTTTGGTACTTTACCTTTTATTGAAAATGATATTATGAATTTTAGTTTTTCTAGATCACTTATGCTTTTAACTTCTGCATCAATCTTCGCAATTGTATTTGTGCCATATTTATTGATATATGTACTAAAAGTTAATTCTGATTGAGGTTTAATTTGAAAGTTTTTAATCCAAATCGACTACTAAATCTAATCAATAAGTTTGTTTTGTACATATTTATTCTAGGTTGTCTTTTCCTTGCATTTGGTTTTTATTATGTTTTCTTTATATCACCAAATGATTACCAGCAGGGCATCATGGTAAAAATTATGTATATTCATGTTCCATCTGCTTGGTTGAGTATGGGAATTTATACCTCAATTGCTATTGCAAATTTATTATTTTTGATAAGAAAAATACCAACGGCTTCAATAATTGCAAAAGCATCTGCACCTTTAGGATTGATTTTTACACTTATTGTTCTTATATCTGGCATATTTTGGGGAAGGCCAATGTGGGGTGTATGGTGGGTTTGGGATGCACGTTTAACATCCATGTTGGTGCTGTTGTTTATTTATCTCGGTTTAATATTGATTTACAGGATGGAAAATGGTGAAAATAAATACTCAAAAATTGCTGCGGTTTACTCAATACTAGGACTTATTAATATTCCAATAATTAAATTTTCAGTTGATTGGTGGAATACATTACATCAGCCAGCAAGTGTATTAAGACTTGATGGTCCCACAATACATACGAGTATGTTATATCCATTATTGATTGTTTTTCTTGGTTTTATATTCTTATTCTTATATTACTTATTGTTGTCTATAAAGATTGAACTGCTTGAAAACAAATTCAGACAATCCAAAGCAAATTAAGAGGTTAGATATAATTGATGGAAAATTACTATCTATATTTTATTTTATTTTCATACTGTACTGCAATTATTCTTATATCAATTTATCATATTCATTTGAATAAAAGACTCAAAAAGATTAACTCAATGAATGATAGTGGAAGGGAGAGGCGTGAAAAAAGGAAATAAAAAGAATTTCTTCTATTTAATCCCATTATTCTTATTTCTTATACTTATCTATTTTTTTTATGATAGTTTGCAGAGAGATAATAATAATCTTATCCAGAAGAATAGCTCAGTTTTTACAGGGAAAGCTTTCCCTAAAATTGAATATCAAGATGTAGAGCTAGATGGAACAATATATTCAGGTTTTGGTAATATTGATTTTCAAAAAAATGAAATTTCTTTAGTTAATATTTGGGCATCTTGGTGTACTCCTTGTAGAGCTGAACATGAGTATTTGATGGAACTTAGTGATTTATCTATTCCAATATATGGGATTAATTACAGAGATAAATATGAAAATGCTGATAGTTTTTTGAAAGAATTAGGAAACCCATATTCAGGTATAGGCTTTGATTTGGATGGAGTGTCTGCAGTGACATTGGGAATATTTGGTGTGCCAGAAACTATTATTGTTGGGAGAGAAGGTAATATTGTAAAGAAGTATCTCGGACCTATCACTCCCATTCAAGCTGAAGAAATTAAATCCATGTGGATGGGTATTTAATAAATTAAGTGTAAGAGTAGAATTTATAGCTTATAATTAAAACGTTATATTAAATAAAAAAAGGGATAAGAAATATGATTTATGAGATTAGGGTATATCATTGTACACCAGGAAAATTACCAAAGGTCTTGGACAGATTTGAGAATGTTGTTTTCGGTTTTTGGGAAAAATATGGAATTAAATCAGTTGGTTTCTGGACTACTCTTATTGGGCAGTCGAATATGGATGTTACTTATTTGCTTGAATGGAACTCACTTGCTGAGCGTGAAGAAAAATGGAATGCATTCCAAGCAGACCCAGAATGGATTAAAGCGAGAGCAGCAACAGAACCTGATGGACCACTCGTATCTTCATATTCAAACCAGATTTTGCAACCTACAAAATTTTCAAAATTAAAATAATATAATTAAATGGAGGAATAAATGTCAACAAAGCTGGACTCTAAAACAGCAGAACATTCTTCAGAAAGAAAAATTGCGGACCATAAAATCGTTCTAGAAAATGATGAGATTATTGTAACTCATTGGACTTTTAAACCAGGTGAACAAACAGGATGGCATTTGCATGAAATGGATTATATGCCAATTCAATTGTCAACAGGAAAATTAATGTTTGAATTTCCAGATGGCACAACAAAAGAAATAAATTATATTCCAAAAACCACTT
>JADHLM010000060.1 GCA_016780665.1 Hyphomicrobiales bacterium
CTTAAATAAACCCTTTACCCTTGAGGAATTAAATTAAACAGTAAAGAAAATAATTTTTGATTAGAAATCCTAATTACAATTTTGTGCTTGACTGAATGAGAACAAAAGTGGTACAAAAGTTTAAATCACTAAATGCTTTACGGAAAGGTATATAGATATGTCGGATAAAACGCTACACGCAGTTGAAACAGAAAATGCAACAGATAGTGCAAAAAATAAGGCCTTAGAGACAGCCTTAACCCAAATTGAAAGGTCGTTTGGTAAGGGCTCAATTATGAAACTTGGTGTTGATGGGGTTGTTGTAGAAATGGAATCAATTTCAACCGGTTCCCTTGGGCTTGATATTGCATTAGGGATAGGTGGTTTTCCAAAGGGTAGAGTGATTGAAATTTATGGACCTGAGTCGTCTGGTAAGACATCGCTGGCATTACATACAATAGCAGAATCCCAGAAAAAAGGTGGGGTTTGTGCGTTCATTGATGCAGAACATGCTCTAGATCCATCTTATGCGAAGAAACTTGGGGTAAATATAGAAGAGCTATTAATATCGCAACCTGATACTGGAGAACAAGCCCTAGAAATTGCAGATACTCTTGTTAGAACTGGTGCTGTTAGTGTGTTAGTTATTGATTCCGTCGCTGCTTTAACACCACGTGCTGAACTTGAAGGAGATATGGGTGACTCACTACCAGGCCTTCAAGCAAGATTAATGAGTCAGGCATTAAGAAAACTAACGGGTTCAATATCCAGATCAAATACTATGGTGATTTTTATAAATCAAATAAGAATGAAAATTGGCGTAATGTTTGGAAGTCCAGAAACTACAACTGGCGGTAATGCGCTGAAATTTTATGCTTCTGTGAGGATTGATATAAGAAAGGTTACTCAAATTAAAGAAAAAGACGAGGTTATTGGACACGAGACTAGATGTAAAGTAGTAAAAAATAAAGTCGCACCTCCATTCAGACAAGTAGAGTTTGATATTATGTATGGAGAAGGTATTTCTAAAGCTGGTGAACTAATAGATCTTGGTGTAAAGATTGGAATAATTGACAAAGCCGGTTCTTGGTACGCATATGGTGATGAGAGGCTTGGTCAAGGTAAAGAAAATGCAAGACAATTTCTAAAAAATCATTCTGAAATTGCAGATGATATCGAACAGAAGATAAGAAATTCATATAGTAAGAAAGATGAAGTGATTAATGAAGCAGTTCATGATGATGAAAAAAATGTTCAGATCTCCGAATAAACATCAAACATTATAGACATAGAAACTATCACTAGTTTATAATCGTTTTATGATTACATCAAATGAAGTTAGGAATGTTTTTCTTGATTATTTTAAATCAAAAAATCATATAATAAATAAATCAAGTCCCCTCGTACCACTTAACGATCCTACGTTACTATTTACAAATGCTGGGATGGTTCAGTTTAAAAATTTTTTTACCGGTGTTGAAAAAACTGACCTTGAAAGAGTTGTCACTTCACAGAAATGTGTAAGAGCAGGTGGAAAGCATAATGATCTAGATAATGTAGGATACACTCACAGACATCATACATTTTTTGAAATGTTGGGTAATTTTTCATTTGGTGATTATTTCAAAGAAGGCGCTATTGAATATGCATGGGAATTGATAACTAAGGAATATGCAATTCCAAAAGAAAAGCTTCTTGTAACCGTATTTCATGAAGATGCAGATGCACTTAATTTATGGAAAAAGATTTCAGGATTAAGTGATGATAAAATAATAAAAATAAATACAAGTGATAATTTTTGGTCAATGGGCGATACAGGTCCATGTGGTCCTTGTTCAGAAATTTTTTACGATCATGGCGATCACATCGATGGAGGACCACCAGGATCACCTAATGAAGATGGGGATCGTTTTGTCGAAATTTGGAATTTAGTCTTTATGCAATATGAGCAAGTTGACTCATCAAGAAGAATTGACCTACCAAATCCATCCATTGATACAGGAATGGGTTTAGAACGGATGACTGCTGTTCTTAACGGAACTCACTCAAATTTTGATATTGATATATTCCAGTCAATAATAGATAAGATAACAAATGTAGTTAAAAAATCCCCAGATGATGATATCGCTAGTTATAGAGTGATTGCAGATCATCTAAGATCAACAGCATTTTTAATAGCTGATGGCGTATTACCATCTAATGAAGGACGGGGATACGTTCTAAGGAGAATATGCAGACGTGCAACCAGACATGCAGACTTGATAGGATATAAGAAACCATTATTACATCAACTTTTACCAACACTCATCGAAACTATGGGAGAAGCATATCCAGAGATAGGTAATAATATTTCACTTATCAAAGAAACGCTAGAATATGAAGAAACTAAATTTAGAGAAACCTTAAGTAGAGGACTTAAAATACTTAATGATGAGCTCACCAACCACTCACAAGATGAAGTGTTCTCTGGTAAGACAGCATTTAAGTTGTACGATACTTATGGATTCCCATTAGACTTAACTGAGGACCTTTTGAAGGCTAAGAATATGACTGTCGATATAAAGACATTTAATGCTGAAATGGATCTTCAAAAGAGTCAAACTAAAGCTTCATGGAAGGGATCTGGTGAACAAGCCGATAGTAAATTTTATTTTGAATTACTGAATAAATATCCTCAGACAATATTCCATGGGTATAGTGATTATGAGTCTACCGGAAATGTTATTGCTATCATTGCAGATGAAAAAGAAGTTGATATTGTAAAGGCAGATAACGATGCAACCTTGATAATGGACCAAACAATTTTTTATGCCGAGTCAGGGGGGCAAGTTGCAGATATAGGAGAACTTATCAGCGAAGATGCTAGCATTAGGTTTATTGTAAAAGATGTACAAAAAATTGGTGGATCTCTTTTTCTTCATAACGGAACACTCTCTCTAAAATCAAAAGATTTAAAAGTTGGACAAAAATTATTTCAAAAGATTGATAGAGATTTTAGGAAAAAGATTTCAAAAAATCATTCAGCAACCCATCTGTTGCATGAGTCATTGAGGCAAATATTAGGTGACCACATATCTCAAAAAGGATCTTTGGTTAATGATAAAAGACTACGATTTGATTTTAGTCACCAAAAACCAATACCAAATAGTGATATTTTAGAAATTGAAAAAATAGCTAACTATATTGTTATGCAAAATAACTCAGTTGAAACACAAGTTATGTCAACGGATGATGCTATGAAGACAGGTGCTAGAGCTTTATTTGGTGAAAAATATGGAAAAGAAGTGAGGGTCGTATCAATGGGTAATTTTAATGATAAAAAATTCTCTGTTGAGTTATGCGGTGGAACTCACGTGAAGAACACTGGTGACATAGGTCCAATAAAAATTATGGCAGAGCAGGGAATTGCTTCAGGCGTTAGAAGAATTGAGGCTATTACTGGGCAAGAAGCCATAAATTATCTTTCAAAACAGAATTCTCTAATGATTAAAGCTAGAGAACTTCTCAATGCACAAGGCGATGATATTATTGAAAAATTAGAAGTATTAATTAAGCAGAAAAAGAATATCGAAAAGGAACTTGATGCTCTAACTCAAAAGAATAAATTCAAGAATATAAGTGATAACCTTGAAGAGCTATTGATAGGTGATATAAATCTGATTTACCAAAATCTTGATAATGTTTCACCTAAAGATTTACGAAAGTTAATGGATGACACCAAAGCAAAAATCAAATCTGCAATCATAATTCTCATAGGTGATCAAGATGGAAAGAAAATGCTAATTGCGGGTGTTACAAATGATTTGGTAGATAAATATAGTGCAAATGAAATTGTTAAAATAATATCTACATTCTCAGACATCAAAGGTGGAGGACGAAATGATATGGCCCAAGCAGGCGGTAGCAATGTAGGAGAAAAAAGTCAAATAATAGATACCGTCACTAAATATATCAGGGATAAAAGTTAATACATAACTAACGGCATCCCTTACAAAAACCAAATATTTCTAGATTGTGGGTGGCATATTTGAAATCTGATTTTTTTGTAAGTTTTGAGAATTCATCTGTTAAATTATTATCGTTTATCTCACTTACATTCTTGCATTTCTCACAAATTAGAAATGATGTAGATTTTTTTATATCACAATTTTTATTTTTGCAGGCAATATAGGAATTTAGGCTTTCAATTTTATGAACAGCTCCAATTTCAATTAATTTATCGAGCGCTCGGTATACTTGTTGAGGTGATTTAATTCCTTTTTTTTGAATGTTAAAAAGAATACTATACGCTCCAAGAGGCTGATCAGATTTCTCAAGGGAATTTAGGACAATTTGTTGAGTATTAGTTAAATTTTTTTCCATGTTGCTAATTTTCTATTTAATTCTCCCAACAAATATTCTCTTTGTTATTGGTAGTAATGATATAATGAATAGTAAAGAAGCTGCAACCAAAATCGATGGTCCAGAAGATGTATTTAACCCAAGTGATGTATATAATCCAATAACAATTGAAATCACACCAGCCATGCTTGCAATGAATAGCATTTGAATTGGGTTTGTTGATAAATTTCGGGCAAGTGCTGCTGGTATAATTAATAATCCTGTAATGAGAAGGATTCCTATCATTTTTATTGATATTGCAATTATCCCAGATAATAGGATTATGAATATTATATCGTATCTTTTGGGTTTCATGTTTTCTGAAGCAGCAATATCCCGATTTACAGTCCCAGCAAGTAAATATTGCCAAATGCCATAGAAAACTAATAATATTAATGGCCCAATAGTCCAAATAACCAACACATCAATTTTATTTACAGCAAGTATGTCACCAAATAATAGTCCCATTATATCAAAGCGGATGAATGATAAATATCCAACCACTAATAGCCCAAGGGATAGACTTGCATGAGATAATAATCCAAGTAAAGAGTCAGAAGGGAGCTCTGTTTTCTCGAGTAGATAGAGTAACATGATTGCAACTGTAATTGATACTAAGAAGACTGTAATTGAAATGTTTATAGAAAAAATGTAACCAAGAGTCACACCGAGCAGAGACGAGTGTGATAGGGTTTCACCAAAATATGATAGTCTTCTCCAAACAACAAAGCAGCCGAATGGACCTGCAATTAATGCAATACCAATACCCACTATTAATGCTCTTATGAAAAAATCATCTAATAATGTCATATTTCTTATATCCAATTAATGTGAATGGTCATGATCGTGCTCATATGGAGAGAGTGTTTGTGATGCTTTTTCACCAAATAGATCAATAAATTCTTTACTTTGAATGATTGTTTTAGGAGATCCTGAACAACATATATGTCCATTTAAACAAATTACATTATTTGTACTAGACATAACAAAATGCAAATCATGGGATATCAATATTGTGCCACAGTTTAATTCAGAAGATATATTATTAATTAGATTATATAGGGCAATTTCACCATTAAAATCTACGCCCTGAACGGGTTCATCCAGAATTAATAGTTGTGGCTTATTTACAATTGCTCTTGCTAAAAGTACTCTTTGAAGTTCTCCCCCCGACAAATTATCTAGATTTTTGTGTATGAGAGAAGCCACGCCTGTCATTTCAAGTGCGTTATTAATCTCCTCTAACTTTATTTTTTTGGTAAGCATCATAAAATCAATAACTCTTAGAGGAAGAGTCCAGTTAATTTCAAGCTTTTGAGGTACATAAGCAATTTTATTTGTATGCAGAGTAATACTTCCCATATCAGGTTTTAATATACCTAGTGCCATTTTTGCAGTAGTACTTTTTCCGGAACCATTTGGCCCAATTATTGTTAAAATTTCCCCTTCACTCAATGTGAAACTTACATCTCTTACAATCCATTTATCAGATCTAAAAACACCAGCTTGGTTTAGTTCTAATAAGATTTTATTACTCTTTGTATTCATTTTTTAACTTTTTATATTTACAAGTGTTATGTTATAATATAACAATTTTAATTAACATATCAATAAATCAAAAATAACACAATAGCGAGAAAAATATGCAAAATTTTATTAAAGCCAAATTTTATCTTCCAATTTTAATATTTATATTTACAAATTCACATGATGCAAAATCAGAACTAAGTGTTGTAACTTCGATTAAACCAATTCACTCTATAACTTCCAATATAATGGATGGTATATCTGAGCCAATTTTGCTCGTTGAGGGAACAACATCGCCACACAGTTATATTCTGAAGCCATCGCACGTTGAGGCAATTAATAACGCAGATGTGATTTTTTATGTTAGCAATGATTTAGAAACTTTTCTTGAAAGACCTCTGAAGAATGTAAAAAATAGTGCTAAGATTATTGAGTTAATTGATAATGAAGAGCTTTTTGTTTTAAATTTTAGAGAAAATAACATTTATCTGGGCAAAGACCATGACGATCATGAAGACCATGCAAAACATGACGACCATGACGATCATGAAGACCATGACGATCATGAAGACCATGCAAAAC
>JADHLM010000061.1 GCA_016780665.1 Hyphomicrobiales bacterium
GTTGGATCGTAAACATTATCTGAAATTAGGATATGATCATTATTTCCTGCAATGCTGAGCAAAGATAATAAAATAGCAGTTCTGCCCGAGCTGGTTATTTTGCAACCATAGGCATTTTCTATGGTTTGAATGGAAAATGATAATCCATCAGTGTTTGGATTTGATTTGCTTCCATATGTATATTTAGAAGATTTTGTTCTGAACTCTTTTGACGATTTTGATAATATAGTCGAACCTCTATAGACAGGAGTGTTAACAAATCCAAAATGTTCTTCTGGTTTTCTGCCCGAGTGCGTAATTATTGTATCACTTCTATATTTTCTTTTCTCTGTCATATCTAATTAATTACATAACTCATTAAGCACATCAATAAAATATATAAATATTATTTGACATCAGAACAAAAAAGGAACATAATATGTACAAAAAAGGAATAAAATATGTTTATAGTTAAAAAAATGTCAAGTAACCTTCAAGATATTACTGCTTTGTTATCAATTATTACGCTTACATTCATGTTGTTTAGGTTCGTGTCAATATTATAATAGATCTAAGCTTATCCACATTATAAAAGCAATTTATTACAGCATCTAATTATGAAATGACATATATCTATTTTTTATTAATATTATAATCTAGATTAAATAGAGTTGGTCAAAAATATATGTCAAATTTTATACACTTACGTGTTCGTTCATCTTATGCATTACTAGAGTCATCGATACACATTCAAAAAATAAAAGATTTGTGCATAAAAGATCAAATGCCAGCTGTTGGTATTTCTGATCCAAATCTATTCGGCGCACTGGAATTTTCTGAAGCCATGGCAAATTCTGGTATTCAACCAATTATTGGTACAACATTAAACTTATCCTTTATTCTCAACTCCAATAAAAATAATAATTTAATCACACCAATTAGTCTCATTTCATCTAGTGAAATTGGGTACAAAAATTTAATGAAATTATCAAGTCTTTCATTTCAATCTAATAATGGCAATCTCCCCAATGTTACTACCAGTGATTTATATAAATACAGTGATGGATTGATATGTTTAAGCGGTGGTCAAAAAAGTTTAATTTATGATTTTTTGAAACACAAGCACAAAGACGCAGCACTTGAGTATGTTCTAATGATTAAAAGTATATTTTTAGATAGGTTTTATATTGAGTTACAGCGTTATTCAAATACTGATTTTTTAGCTGAAGATCAGCTTATTAATATTGCTTACGACCAAGATATCGGTGTTGTTGCTTCAAATGACGTATTTTTCGAAGAAAAAGATCATTACGAAGCTAATGATGTTTTGCAATGTATTGCAAATTCTGATGTTATTTCTAACCCTAATAGGACTCATGTTTCAAAGGACTGTTACTTTAAGAGCCAAGGAGAAATGATTGAGCTCTTTAAGGATCTTCCAGAAGCAATTGAAAATACTGTTGTTATTGCTAAAAGGTCCGTGTATAGACCTCAAATATTGCCACCAATCCTTCCCAAATTTACTTCTGATAAGCAAGAAAAAGAAGATAGTAAAAGCGAAAATGAATTATTGATCAATCAAGCAAAAATTGGGCTCGATGATAGGCTTGTTAAATTTGGGGAAGCTGATGGTTTTGATCGTAATTTTTACAAAGATAGATTGCAAAGTGAGTTGTCCATAATAATTGATATGGACTATTCAGGATATTTTCTAATTGTTTCAGATATAATCAATTGGTCAAAAGATAATGGAATCCCAGTTGGTCCCGGAAGGGGATCAGGAGCTGGGTCTTTAGTGGCTTGGAGTTTAGGTATCACAGATTTAGATCCAATCAAGTTTAATTTAGTATTTGAGCGGTTCCTAAATCCACATCGTGTTTCTTTACCAGATTTTGATATTGATTTCTGTCCAATAAGACGTGATGAGGTAATAGACTATATTAAAAAAAGATATGGAAATGATAAAGTTGCGCAAATTATTACTTTTGGGAAATTACAGGCTCGAGCAGTAATTAGAGATGTTGGAAGAGTTTTAGAGCTACCATATAGTCAAGTTGACTCCTTATGTAGGTTGATCCCCAACAATCCTGCTAACCCCATGTCATTGCATGAAGCTATAAATCAAATTAACGAAATAAGACAACTCAGGGAAAATGATGAAACTATTGATAGGTTGTTGTTTCTATCGCTTTCTCTGGAGGGTCTTTATCGTCACGCTTCAACTCATGCAGCAGGTGTTGTTATTTCAAAAGAAAATCTTAATGAGTATGTTCCTTTGTACATGGATCAAAAAACTAATTCACTAGTCACACAGTTTAATATGAAATGGGTAGAGCAAGCTGGCTTGGTTAAATTTGATATATTAGGACTAAAAACACTCTCTGTTATTAATGAATGTTGCAAACAACTTGATAATATAGGTGTTAAGATTGATATAAGTGCCATAAGTTTGGAGGATCAAAATACATTGAAATTATTCAGAGAAGGCAGAACATCTGGTATTTTCCAATTTGAAAGTGCAGGAATGAAGGACCTCTTAATAAAAGCTCAACCTGATAATTTTGAAGACTTAATTGCCCTAATTGCTTTATTTAGACCTGGTCCGATGGAAAATATTCCACAATATTTAAACTCAAAGAAGTCTAAAGATCAGATAGAAGATCTTCATGAGCTCATAAATCCAATTATAGCAGATACTTATGGAGTAATAATATATCAGGAACAAGTGATCCAGATTGCACAAAAACTAGCAAATTATAGTCTCGGGGAAGCTGATCTCTTAAGGAGGGCTATGGGAAAAAAAATTAAATCTGAGATGGATGCTCAAAGGGATAAATTTATAAGTGGCTCTTTCTCAAATGGTGTATCAACAGAGAGGGCTATTTATATTTTTGATTTGGTTGATAAATTTGCTGGTTATGGTTTTAATAAAGCTCATTCAGCTGCATATGCTCTGATTGCATTTCAAACAGCATATCTTAAGGCAAATCATCCTTTAGCATTTATGTCAGCACTTTTAACTCTTGATGTTGGTAATATTGACAAAGTCTCGAATATAATTTCAGAAGTAAAAAGGATGAAGATAAATTTATTACCTCCTTCAATAAATGCTTCCTTTCATAATTTTTCAATTGAAGAGAGTTCAATAAGGTTTTCAATTGCGTCAATTAAGAATGTTGGTGCCCAGGCCGTTGAAAATATAATTAACGAAAGGAATAGAAATGGGGTATTTAAAAATATACAAGATTTTATTACAAGAATTGATAACCATTATGTAAACAAAAGGGCTTTAGAGGGTTTGATCTTATCTGGAGCTTTTGATGAGCTTGAGTCAAATAGAGCTAAATTGCATGAGAATATTGACATTTTGTTAATGGAGTCAAGTCGTTTGACCAAGAAAAGAAATGATGGACAGTCTGATATCTTTGCAGGTATTGAAGATGAACAAAATGATATTTTTCTTCCAAAAGTAGATGAATGGTCACTAAACAAGAAAATATCGAGTGAATATGAATATACAGGATCATATTTATCCGGTCATCCTTTGGAAGAATATTCATCCGAATTAGAAAAATACAGCGTGATTACTTACTCTGATTTTTTAAATAACGTCAAAATAAAAAAACATAAGCAAGCTCGTTTAGCCGGTGTTGTTCAAAATAGGGTTAATAGAAGAGGCAAAACTGGAAGAATGTATTCATTTATTAAATTATCTGATCGAAGTCAAGAGTTCGAAACGATGTTTTTTTCTGATTTAATTGATAGGTATAACGATCAATTGTTTATAGGTAATGTAATCCTAATAAAAGTAGAGGCAGAAACACAGGGTGATGCAATAAGATTAAAGGTAAATGATGTTATAAGTCTTAACCCAGATTTAAAACATGATTTAAATAATAACAACCATCATAAAGCAGAAGATTCGCTTGAAGATGGATTTGTAAAAGATGAGTGTAAAAACTATACAATCAAAATTGAGAATATTAGTGTTATTGATAGTATCGCTAATAAATTACAATCTGGCAGTGGCACAGACTCTATAAATCTGTTATTCTTTGATAAAAATTTAAAGAAAGATGTTAATCTGGCAATTGGAAACAACTACTTACTAGATATTGACACAAAAGAATATTTGAAGAATCTACCTGGAGTAGAAATATACAATAAAGACTAATTCTTTTGGAAAATCACTTGATATTTTATAAATAAAATCATATAAACAGCAAATAAATACGAACATGGGACATGACTCGGTGTTTCAAGCGTCCCATGGAGAATAACCGAATCAGGAGATTTTAATATGTCATTACCCGATTTCTCATTAAGAGAATTACTTGAAGCTGGCGTGCATTTTGGTCATAAAAAAGAACGCTGGAATCCAAAGATGGAACCCTTTATATACGGAAAAAGAAATGGTATCCATATAATTGATTTATCCCAAACAGTGCCATTATTGCATCAAGCACTACTTGCTATTCGTGACGTTGCTGCATCAGGTGGAAGGGTATTATTTGTTGGAACTAAGAGACAGGCATCTGATCATATTGCTGAGTCTGCCAAAAGATCAGCTCAGTACTTCATAAACTATACATGGATGGCTGGTATTCTGACCAATTGGAAGACTGTATCAAATTCAATTAATAGATGTAAAGAATTAGAAAAATTAATCTCCAGTGAAAGGGTAAATGCTCTAACTAAAAAAGAAGTTTTAAAACTTACAAGAGAATATAATAAATTAGATAGAGCTATTGGTGGAATAAAAGATATGGGAGGTCTCCCTGATATTCTCTTCGTGATCGACACCAACAAGGAAGCAATTGCGATATTAGAAGCAAACAAATTAGGAATACCTGTAGTAGCAATTCTTGATACGAATTCAACACCTGATAATATTAATTATCCAATTCCAGGAAATGATGATGCTTCAAGAGCTATTGCCCTTTATTGCTCTCTTGTTGAAAAAACAATACTAGATGGCATGGAAGAATCTCTTGCAAAAAGTCCAAATGACTTTGGAGCTTCTGAAAGTCCAACTTCACTCTCAGACATTGATATTCTATCTGAGGCAGAAAATAAAAGTTTAGAACAAGCGCAAACGATAGAAAGTTCTGTTGATGCCAAAGCGGATGATAGTAGTACAGAAAGTGGAGATGTGATTGTCGAAAAGAAGAAAAGAATAATAAAGAAGAAACCTGAAGAAAGTAGTTAAAAAAAATAAAGGAAGATAGATGGTGGAAGTAACAGCCTCACTTGTAAAAGAATTGAGAGAAAAAAGTGGTGCAGGGATGATGGATTGTAAAACTGCACTTACTGAAAACAACGGGGATATTGAATTATCAATTGATTGGTTAAGAGCAAAAGGTATAACGAAAGCTGCAAAAAAATCAGATAGGATTGCTTCTGAGGGATTGATTGGTAATTTAGTTTCGGGTAATAAAGCGACGATTATTGAACTAAATTCTGAAACAGATTTTGTTGCAAGAAATGAGGAATTTCAAAATCTATTAGACGGTTTGTTAGATGTTGCAATTGATAATTATGAAATTATTAATGTCCCTTATAAAGAAACTGGAAGAACTGTTGCAGAAGAAATCAATGAAAAGATTGCGACTATTGGTGAAAATATACAGTTAAGAAGAATAGGACATCTAACTATAGATCAGGGGCATATATTTTCTTACACACATAACGCAGTCAGAGACTCTTTAGGTAAGATTGGCGTATTAGTTGCAATCAAGACTAATCTTGGCAAGGAACAAATTTCTGATATTGGAAAAGGTTTATGTATGCATATAGCTGCATCTAATCCAATTGCACTTTCATCTGATCTTATACCCGCCGATATTATTGAAAAAGAAAAGCAGATTGCAATCGAGCAAGCAAAAGAAAGCGGAAAACCAGAAGCAATTATAGAAAAAATGGTTGACGGAAGGATTAAAAAATTTACTGAAGAAAATGCACTAATGTCTCAAGTGTATGTGCTTGATGGAGAAAATAAAGTCTCTAGCTTATTAGAAAATAAGGCAAAAGAGATGAAAGCAGATCTAACTATTAGTAATTTCATAAGAATGCAACTTGGTGATGGGATTGAAAAAAAAGAAGATGATTTTGCAAGTGAAGTTGCCGCTGCAGTGAATAAAAGTTAATACTATAAGAGATAATGCCAGTTGATTTAAATAAGGTACTTCTCAAGATATCAGGTGAGATACTATCTGGTGATGAAATCAGTTCTTTTGATGCAAATGTACTATTGAAAATTGCTAATGATATTAAATCCATTCATGAAATGGGTATCAAAGTAGCTATCGTAATTGGTGGTGGAAATATAATTAGAGGCATCAATCACAAAGATCTAAAATTATCAAAAAATGATGCTGACGCAATGGGGATGTTGGCAACTGTAATAAATGGTTTATACTTAAAGAACACGCTTCTTTCTGTGGGTCTAAAGCCAGTTTT
>JADHLM010000062.1 GCA_016780665.1 Hyphomicrobiales bacterium
TTCTTATATTTCAAACACTAAATTAATTAAATGCTTCAGACTGAAAAAATCAAGAATCCGTATATATTTAATTATCTGGATACAATCAGAATGGGTTTTCCCATTATAATTGCTAGAACTTCAATTCTAATTATGGTTACTATTGATGCTATCATGACTGGCTGGGCTGGCGCAGAGCAACTTGCCTACTTAGGAATTGGACTTGCTCCAGTTATTGCGTTAATGGTTATATTTATTGGCGCTCTTAATGCAACAGTGGTACTAGCCTCTCAAGCAATCGGGGCTAAAGAAGAATTTAACGTAGGTGGAATATGGTATTCAAGCATGGCTCACAGTATTATATTCTCTTTAATTTCAATTTTTCTTGCATACTTTGTTGAAGATTTCTTTTTACTTACCGGACAAGATACAAATATAGCATCTGAAGGAGCAAGAGTTTCGCTTGTATTTGCATATGGTATTCCGGGTATGCTCTTTTTTGTCACAACAAATTTGATATTAGAGTCTATAGGTTATCAAAAAGCAGGTATGTATATCATGATATTTGTGAATATATTGAATGTAATCTTCAATGGTATCTTTATATTATCCTGGGGTGGATTTTTCACTGAAGGAGGAGCTTATGAGGCAATTGTTATCTCTTCAATACTGCGGTGGGTAGCATTTTTTATTGCATTAATATATTTATTTGTGATTTCAGATAGCAACGAAGATTTATATAAAATACGAAAAAGTTATAATGAAATAAAAGAAAACTTATTTTCACTAAAGAACACAATCTCGCGTAAATTTAGAAAAGTTGCATTACCAATGTCACTTCTGCAAGGAGTGGAGATAGTAGCTTTTAGCATTGTTGTTTTTATTGCAGGCTGGTATGGATCGAAGGCACTTGCCGCTCATCATGCCACATATACCATAATGAATCTTATATATATGAGTGCAATTGGAGTTGCAGGTGCAACATCAATTAGAGTTGGTAAGGCTGTTGGAAGACAAAATATATCTGACACAAAAATAGCTGGGCTAATGGGGATCCTTGTTGCATTTTCTATAACATTACCAGTTTCATTATTTACAATACTTTATCCGGAATTAATAGCTGATATATTTTTTGATGATCCTGAAGTGATATTATTAACGCAAGAAATAATGTTTTTTGTTGGGTTCTTATTTATATTTGATACAATGATGGCAGTATCACTTGGGGCTTTGAGAGGCACTGGTGATGTTTGGGTTCCCTTTATCATATTATCTCTATGTTTTTGGTTCTTTGGGATGCCAATATCATATGTATTCTCAGTTTCTCTAGGGTATGGTCTAGTAGGTCTTTGGATGGGTATTGGTTTTGGCATAATTAGTTCATTATTGCTTCTGGTGCCAAGATTTTATATAATTTCATCCAGATCAATAAAAAAATTATAATGAACAAATGAAAATTCCTATCATAGACAGTCATCATCACATTTGGGAACAGAGAGATCTAGATTGGTTGCAAGGCGAAATACAACCAAGGATATTTGGTGATTATACATCTATAAAGAAAGATTATTTAATTGACGATTACATTGATGACGTTGTCGATTTTGGAGTAGAAAAATCTGTTTATATACAGTGCAACTGGCCAATAGACAAATATTTGGATGAAGCAAAATTTATCGATGACAGTTTTAATGCTTCCGGTTGGCCAAATGCGTTTATCGCATATTGTAACCTTTTAGATAAAGATGCTCCTGAAATGCTCAACCGATTATTTGATTACCCTCTTACAAGAGGGATCAGAATGCAGCTCCATTGGCATGAAAAAGAATTATATTCATTTGCGCATTCTCCCAATATTATTGATGATCAATTGTTCAATAAAAATTTTGAGTACTTAGCTAAACATAGTTCAATTTTTGAACTACAGATGTTTCAAGGGCAGAAAGATCAAGCACTAAAATTGCTATCAAGGTATCCTAATGTAACATTTATCTTACAGCACGCGGGGATGCCACATGATTTATCTGATGACTCAATGAAAATTTGGTTTGATTTTATGACAGCTTTGTCAGAATTTGATAATTTGATCATAAAACTATCTGGTTTGGGGACTTTTATGAATAAGAATGACCCAATCTTTATAAGGGATATTGTTAACCAGGTTCTTAAAATATATAGCTCTGACAGATGCATGTTTGGTTCAAATTTTCCAATTGAAAAAATCTGGTGTGAATACAAAGATATAATCGATGCATATAATCAGGCTACTGATCATCTTCAGCAAAATGCAAAAAAGGATATTTTTTATAACACAGCCAGCAGAATATATAGAATATAGTTATCTACTTCCGAATAGAATAATTGCTTTATCTTTTATTGGATAATGTAATAATGCTGCGAATACTCCAAGAAACACAGAGAACCACCACATGGTATCATAATTACCTGTGAGGTCATAAATCTTTCCACCAAGCCAAGAGCTAAAAAATCCACCTAATTGATGTCCAAAAAATACGATACCATATAGCATTGACATATATTTTGGGCCAAAAAATGTTGCAACAAGACCACTAGTTAGTGGAACTGTACCCAGCCATAAAAGACCCAAGGTAAAAGTAAAAATCATCGTTGAGGAAGCTGTAATTGGAGTAAGTATATAAATTGTAAAGACTATAGCTCTTAGGCTATAAAGGACAACAAGGACATCACTTTTGCTATATTTATCACCTAACCTTCCTGCTATTGCAACCCCAAAAATATTTGCAAAACCAACTAGAGCTAAAGCTGTAGTTGCAACATTACCGGGCAATGACATATCACTTATGAAGGCTGGTAAATGGGAAACAATGAAGTTAACATGAAAACCACATATGAAGAATCCGCATACTAGTAGTACAAAGTGCTTTGAGTTAAAAGCATGATTTAATACCTCTTTTAATGTTTCACCTTTATCCTCAGAGTCTACTTTTGTTTTTTTATCATTAGATGTTTTGCTATCAACAAGGCCGTATACTAGAGGCAGCATTACAAGCGATATGATTGCCAACCAGAAAAATGAAGACGACCATCCAGCAGACGCAATTAGCGTTCCAGATACTGGTATACCAAGAAACATTCCTATGGAACCACCCATAGTTGTAAGACCAAGCGCAGTACCTCTCTTCTCTGGTGGAGCGAATTTACCAACTGCACCAAGTATAACAGTAAACCCTATGCCTGACAGTCCAGCACCTACTATTAGCCCTCCAACAATAAGTTCATAACCATGGCTTGAGTTTGAGAATATATAAATTCCCAAAGAGTAGAGGATTGTACCAAATATAGCAACTTTTTTCAGGCCGAATTTATCAGATAAAGCGCCAGTAAATGGCGCAAGAGCTCCCCATAGAAGGTTGGTGAGTCCTATTGATAATGCAAAAGTTTCACGTCCGATTTGTAGAGTTGAACTTACTGGATCAAGGAATAATCCAAATGATTGTCTGATACCTACAGCAATAGCAAGAATCAAACCACCGCAGATAATTTTAATTGTTAAGGGTGATATTCTATCAATCATAAGAGACTTCCTTTAAAATCAAACTCTTAAACATTTCATCAGTAAAATTATATTCGCGACGATATACCTTTAAATTCCATTTGTCATTTATTTTATCTATTTGATATTCAAGGTATGAAAGCCCGCTATTTTTATCTCTCGAGCCAGATGGTGCTCCAATACATGGTACCGAGATGTCTTTTATTTGAATTGAATTATGGATCTCTCTGTGTAAATGACCATGAATGATTAGATGGATATTAAATTTTGAAATAGTTTCAATTAATTCTTCTTTGTTTAGTAGCCCTTTATGATTAAATGCTCCATAATGGTGTATTGGATGATGTAAGAATAATAATACAAAATTGTTTTCTTTTTCGATTGAAGAGAGAATTTTTTCAAGTTTCATTAATTGTTCTTTTGAAACTCTACCCCAGCACATAAAGGGTGGTGAAGGAACTGCAGTTGATATACCTATTAATGCTATATTCTTAATTTTTTTTATATACGGAAATGTACTATCTTGGTTCAAGGGATCACATTCATTTAGGTAATTTGCTAAGTGATATAGAGAATTTTTATATTCTATATCCACATAAGAATCATGATTGCCAGGAATAATTGATAAGTTATATTTGGTAAAGTATTTACCTAGAAATTCATTTGCGTTAATAAATTCTTCTTCGAGAGATAAGTTCACAATATCTCCTGATAAGATTGTATGGCCTGTTTTATTTTTTAGTTTTATGTCATGCAGTATAAGTTCTATATTTTCGAGTTTATGAACATTCCTTCTGTTGGAATTATGATTGATATATCCAATTACTCTTTTATTGAATAGGCTTGAGATAGTTGGTTTGAAAGTTAGTGGCAGATGTATATCTGATGTATGCGAAATGATCATTTTTGTATCTATATTTTACGAGTTTAATAGATTAATTTTTCCTATTAGAGAGCGTTCCTAAATAAATATTTTTGATGATAGTCCTCAGCAGGGTAGTATTTTATCGTATCATAGATAATAGTTGATATAGGATTTGAATATTTTTTTGAGTTATTCATATCTTCAACTGATTTTTTTATTATATCAAGGTATGGATCGAAATTAGAAAAAATACATGATCTATATTGCGTCCCAATATCAACGCCTTGTCTATTTATTTGAGTAGGGTCATGGATATTCCAGAAAATCTCCAATAGTTCATCGAATTTTACGATTGAATCATCAAATTTAACTTTTACTATTTCTGCATGTCCCGTAAGACCAGAACAAACTTGTTCGTATGTAGGATTGTGGTTGGAACCACCTGCGTATCCTACTTCTGTTTCCAAAACACCATCGGTAAAGTGGTAGACTTTTTGTGGGTGCCAAAAACAACCTGCGCCAAATAGAATAATATTTTTATCTTCAGTCATATATATTATTTATACCCTATTATGAGGTTGATCGAATTCAAATTCTGGTCCATGGGCAATTACGCCGCTTGGATTGATAGTCTCATGACTCCCATAGTAATGTTCCTTACTATATTTGTCATCGTAAGTGTCGCTAATACCAGGGAACTGGTATAGTTCTTTGGCATAATTAAAGAGATTATCATACTCTTTTAATTTTCTTTTATTACACTTAAAATGCCCATGGTAAACACTATCAAATCTTAGTAGCGTTGGAAGAAGCCGCCAATCAGCTTCTGTTATTATGTTGCCTATGAGGTATCTCTGTTTTGATAAAATATGATCCAACTTATCTAATCCCGAAAATAAAGTTTCAATTGCTTCATCATAAGCATCCTGAGTTGTTGCAAATCCAGATCGATAGACACCATTATTGATATTTTGATAGATAAAATCATTCATATTATCTATCTTATCTGTTAGGTTATCGGGGTAGTAATCACCTTCCTTTGCTCCTATATTATCAAATGCTGAGTTAAACATCCTTATTATATCAGCTGACTCATTATTCACTATTCTTGATGTTTTTTTATCCCATAACAATGGGACAGTAACACGCCCAGAATAGGAGTTATCTTCTTTGAGGTATACCTCATATAAATATTTTGAATGGTTAATATTATCCGGAATTACGCCATAGCCATTGTCAAATGTCCAGCCTTTGGAACGCATAATGGCATTCACTCCTGAGATAGATACCATATTCTCAAGGCCTTTGATTGCCCTAAAAATTAGTGTTCTATGTGCCCATGGGCAAGCCCAGGATATATATAAATGATATCTATCTTTTTCAGCTAAAAAACCACCTTTTCCAGTGGGACCCGCCTCTCCATCAGCTGTTATCCAATTTCGAAAGATTGACGGTTTTCTGACATAACGTCCTTTTGTTTCTTTTGTGTTATGCCATTGGTCAATCCAGACACCATTTTCTAGTCTACCCATAAACTTTCACCTTAAAATTAAATATTACTAGTATTTTGTTTTATTTTAATTTAATAATTTCTTGAACATATCATGTTCTTATAAAAAAATGTAAGCAAAATGAAAAATAATTCTAAGTCAGAACCTGAAATTAGGCTTGAAAGATCAGATGATGCTCCAAAAATTGATAATCTTCACTCTGAAACATTTGGTCCTGGTAGATATACAAAAAGTGCTTTCAGGTACAGAGAAAAGAGAGAGCATTTAATAAATATTTCATTTGTTTTGGTTCATCAAGATCAAATCATCGGTTCTGTGAGATATTGGGAAATTTTAGTTAATAATGCTCCTGCATTATTGTTAGGTCCTATTGTCATTCATCCAGATCATAGGGGACGTGGATATGGTGTCAGATTAATAGATTATAGTATCAATAAGTGCAATGAAGCAAATCATAATATAATCATCCTCGTTGGTGATCTATCTTATTATTAC
>JADHLM010000063.1 GCA_016780665.1 Hyphomicrobiales bacterium
CTTGAGAATTGTACGCTTGCTCCAATATGGGTAAGAAAGAAATCAAGAAATGAAGCTAATCAAATGGCTATGGAACTTTTGGAAAAGGTTCGGATTCCTGATCAAGCTGATAAGTATCCAGGGCAGCTATCTGGTGGTCAGCAACAGAGGGTTGCAATAGCAAGAGCTTTATGCATGCAGCCACGAGTTATGCTATTTGATGAGCCAACATCTGCGCTTGACCCTGAGATGATAAAGGAAGTCCTTGAAACAATGATTGAGTTAGCTGACTCTGGTATGACTATGATTGTTGTTACGCATGAAATGGGTTTTGCAAGTAAAGTTGCTGATAGGATTATTTTTATGGATGAAGGACAGATTGTGGAGCAGAATGATCCTGAGTCCTTTTTTAATAATCCTGAGTCAGATAGGACAAAATTATTTTTAAGTCAAATACTTGACCACTAGAAATTCATTAAATTATTAAGTATTTTTATGATAAATTATGACAAAGAACTATTTATTTCTCACAGGGATAATTGTATTCCATCAATGCGATTTTATTCAAAAAGAGTAAGTTCTTCAAAATTGCTTCCACGAATATCAAGATTTATCAATAAGTACCTTTATAAAATTGGAATAGGTAGTTCGGTGAATAGATATGATAATTCTTTTACAATCTATTCTGCAATTCAAGATAGAAAATTATACTCTGAGTATCAAAAAGGAGAGAAGTTTATAAACTTTGGATCGGGGGCATTTTTTCATCATAATTGGAAGAATTATGATTATCCTGGCCAATCAAAATATTATAAATCACTACAAGGGGAGGAGGGGATTGATTTTTATCCCATCGATTTATGTGATGACTCACAAAGGCTACTAATTGATAATCAGACGATTACTCTTATATATTCATCTCATACCTTGGAGCATTTAAATTATTCATCTGCTGATAGATTTCTAAGGGAATGCTATCGAGTCCTCAAAGAGGATGGGATTATTCGACTAGCATTACCAAATACCAAGAATGATTTTCTTGTTTGTAGCTTGTTAAGAGATCAATTTGAAGATGGCCATATTTTAAAAAATAAATATATGAAGGACGCTGCATCACATATTCTAAGTTATATAAATAATATACCCTTTGAAGAAGTTGCTAGCTTATTTGATGTTTCTCAGTATGACTCTTCAAAATTTTATGATTTGGTGAATGAGAAATATAGTTTGGCTTCTTCTTTTGATAGCTCAAATCCCGATAGACACATATCATATTGGGATTATAATTTATTGATTGGAATAATAAAAAAGATAGGTTTTAGATATTGTATCCCTTGTTATCAAGGGTCATCTTTTGCTCGACCATTCACTAATATCAGTGTTTTTGACAATACTGAACCACATATTTCATTTTATGTTGATATCATTAAGTAAATTTTAAGCAAAGCCAATTTTGGCATGGGTTAAATATATATTTTAATTAGTAATTCTCTGTATACTTTAGTGGTTTGAAGTGGTAATTAGTTGTCAGTATTTTTATGAAGAGTTCTGTATGTCCATATTAAAATTTTTTTCGATAAGGTCTGTTCCAAAAACAAGCTGGAGTTCGAGCCATCCATTAAATTTCAGACCAAATTTTTTTACATTATTAATGGTTTTGTTAGGTAATATTGTTTTCGGAACTGGGGTCGCAATAATTGTGGCTGCTGGTGCAGGTCTGGATCCTTGGACAATTTTAGCTGAGGGGCTTGCGTTATTATTTGATGTGTCAATTGGTATGGCAACCTTTTTTGTGAGTGTCTCGGTGCTTTTCTTATGGATTCCGCTTCGACAAATACCAGGTATGGGAACGATAATTAATACAGTTGTTGTTGCAAGTGTTATAGATTTAGCTCTTCCGTGGCTCCCAAAGCCATCAAATTATTTCTTACAAATTTTGCAATTGATTGTAGGGATTCTAGTTTGTGGATTGGGCAGTGGTATCTATTTAACAGGTAATTTAGGTCCTGGTCCACGTGATGGGCTTATGACGGGTCTTCAGCGTATCACTGGACGTCCAGTTGCACTTATTAGAACGTCAATTGAAATAACCGTAGTTATTCTTGGGTGGTTGCTAGGTGGAACGGTAGGTTTAGGGACAGTTATATTCGCATTCCTAATTGGGCCTTCTGTTTCTATTGGTCTCACTGTTGTTAGAAACTTATCCGGTGGAGAGGTGAGTGGAGAATGAAATATGAAAATGATGAAATGTCATGAACTTGGTGGGGCTTGTGATAGAGAGTTCTTCGGTGATACATTTGAAGAGATTGCTAAGCAAAGTAAAGAGCATGGTATGGAAATGATTAATCTTGGAGATAAAGATCACATAAATGCTATGGATAAAATGGGTAAGCTAATTAAAGACTCAAAAAATCTGGATAAGTGGATGGATGAAAGAAAAGAGATATTTAATATTAGAAAATAAGAACTAATTCAAATAAATGGATATAAAACAGTAATTAATAAGTTATTTATTATGTTAAATTGGCACAAGAAAATGGTGACATTTTGGGAAAACAAATTAGGTATCTCAACTTATGGAATGTTATGGATAGCCTTCTTTAAGGGTATCGTAATTGGTTTATTCCTGTATCATATCTTTATAAAATAATAACGGGCAACAAAGGTAGTAAATTAATTGATTTGATGGATAAACAAGCAAAAGTATTAGAGTTTCTCAAATCATGGACAGATGGTGTAATCTCTATTGGTAAGACTTATCAACGCGACGGTGATTTTCAAGAAGGGGCAGAATTTTTCCTAAATACCCACTATGCCTTTGGCGAGAACGAAGTACTGTTTAAACCAACTTTTACAAAGGATGTTATATTCAGAAACAGCTTTAATCAGGCATTATCTTATTTTGTTAGTGGTAGTATACCCGAAGACAGAGGATTCGCCATAAGACCTTGGAAAAAAATAGAATTACATGATCAGCCAAATCTGATAATTGAAGGAGATGTTGTTGTAGTTATGGGGGCATTAGATTTTTACCATTTCGAAAGTGAGGTGTCCTCCATTGTTTCATTCACTTTTGTTTTAAAGGAATACGAGGGAAGATTTAAAATCATTGTTCATCATTCTTCTCCAGTTATGGATATAAATTTCTAGATAGATAAATGTTTGAGTTGATAGACTTTGTCATTGCAATTTGCCTTTTCTTTGGTGCTATTTTGTACACATCTGTAGGGCATGCAGGAGCGTCTGTTTATATTGCTATTATGTCCATATTTGGATTGCCTGTCACAACAATCAAGCCAACGGCATTATCACTGAATATTATCGTTTCCTCATACACAAGCTACCAGTATGTAAAAGCTAAGCTTTATGATATGAAGCTTGTAATTCCTCTGTTAATTGGTGCAATACCTATGGCATTCATTGGTGGATACATAAATGTTCCAGGTGATATTTATAAGCCTACAATAGGCCTCATGCTTTTGTATTCATCTTATAGATTTATTTCTGTAAAGCAGCACGAAGAAAAAGAACCACAGAAATATAAGTTTTATTATGCCGTTTTAACTGGAGGCTTAATTGGTTTTCTTGCTGGGTTAACTGGAACAGGAGGTGGCATATTTCTCTCACCTCTAATTATATTCGCAGGATGGACAACTACAAAAGGTGCTAGTGGTACAGTAGCACTATTCATATTAGCTAATTCGGTATTTGGTCTCATGGGGAATATTACATCTATCAAAAGTATTCCAATTGAGTTGCCATTGTATGCACTATTTGCACTGCTCGGTGGTATAGTTGGTTCAAGAATTGGGATTCATTACTTTCAACATATTGGTATTAAACGAATACTTGGTTTTGTATTGCTAATTGCAAGTATCAAATTAATATTTAATCTGTGAAAGATACTGAAGCTGCTAATTCCTGATCAAAATAATCTGTTTGTAACAATTATTCGTAATTAAAATATGAAATCAATAATCATAGCATTAATTTTAGTATTCATTTTACCTTTGGGTTTTGCCATGGCTATTGAAGAACCATCATATAAATTAGTTGAGCAAAATGATAGATATGAAATCCGTTATTACGAAGAACGTATAGTCGTTCAAACAAAAAACGCAAATGAGAATAGCGGTTTTAGAAGATTATTCAATTATATATCTGGACAAAATAATGGCTCACAAAAGATTGCAATGACTGCGCCTGTTAGACAATCTAATGACATAATGCAATTTTATTTGCCATCTAATTTTGACACAACCAACACCCCAATACCTCTTGATAAAAATGTTGAATTATCCAAAGTGGATGAAGGATACTATGCAGTAATAAGATACTCAGGAAGATCGTCAAATAGTAATTTCCTATCACATTCAAACACCCTGCAAAACGAATTGCTAACTAATGATATCAATATTCTAAGTAAGCCCATTAAGGCAACATATAATGGCCCATTTACGCCAGGGTTTATGAGAAGAAATGAAGCTATGTTTTTAGTCGAATGGAAAAACTAGAAGAAAATTTACTAACAGCTAACGAGCCTGACGGTGAAACATGTCCATTTTGTAATTCAAATTTAGGTTTTGTATACGTCCAATCACATTACCAGTGTCTTAATTGTAAGCAAGTAACAGATCCCTGTTGTGGTGGTGAATGTGAATACATTCAAAATGACTAATCTTACAAGAAATAATGCCCTTTGGGTTTGCTAAAAGACTCTAATTGAGTTATTTTCAAAGTACTATTTATTTGGGGTTGTTTTAAAAATGAAAAATTCAAAAATTGTTCTTATTGATAGAAATCCAGGAAGAAATTCTCAGACATATGGGATAGCAAGAGAGTTAAATACTGATGTTGACTTAATACACGAACCATCTGTTGGTGTTCTAGGAAACAAAGGTGACTCTCAATGTTATGTGGGTGTGAGTAAGAAGGTTCTAGCAATTCATGAACAATTGAGATCTCGTGTTGGAAAAGAAGATAAGAAACTAAAGATGAGGCTCGTTCAACCTGAATTTACAATTGCAACTTCTGATGGAATCCGTAATGGAACAAAAGAGATGAGGTATTCCCTTATTGGTAGAGAAGTTACGAATGAGTCAGTATGTGAACATCTAAGTGCTTCCGGGTTAGAAGGGACTATTGCAGTCGTTGCATGTGATAAACCTCCAGTAGGAACTCTTGCTGCAATTTTAGAACATAACAGACCTGCGATAATAATGTCAGATGGATCCATAAGGCCTGGAGTGGACAGTGCCACAGGAGAGGCAATTGATATAATTTCTAGTTACCAAATAGCCGGAAGTAGTGATGAAAAACTCAAAAAGAGAATTGCATTAGAAGCGTGTCCAGGACATGGGAGTTGTGGGGGTATGTTCACCTACAATACTATGCAAACGTTTATAGCTGTTGTTGGGATGCAACCATTAAACATGGTTTCACCAGCTTCACAAGATGAACGCAGAACGAATGAATATCCAGATCAATTAATAGATTATCTATCAAAACTGATAGAAAATAATATTACTCCTCGTGATATTGTGACAAGAGACTCTATAAGAAATGGAATTATAGTAGCAATGGCAGTAGGGGGTTCAACAAATATTATGTTGCACGCACCTGAACTAGCTCGTGCTGCTGGATATAATGATTTTTACAAAGATATCATGAGTCACGAAGAATTTAACCATCTCTCCCAAAACGTTGTTCCAGTCGTTGTAAATGCAAGACCATTTGGTAAATATTCAATGGTCGATATTGATAAAATGGGAGGTGTTCAGGTTATTGTAAAAGACATGTTGGATGCCGGCCTCCTAAATGGTGATACAATGACTTGTACTTCAGAAACATTAAGCCAACAAATTGATAGATTAAAACCAAATAAACCCGATGGTGACGTTATTTATTCAATTGAGTCTCCTTTCAAGCCAACTGGAGGTCTGAGATTACTTGGGGGTAATCTTTCTCTAGAAAACAGTGCAATCTTGAAGCTGGCTGGCGTTGAAGGTGGGCTTGAGGGGAATGTTTTCCATGGGAAAGCTAGAACTTTTGATGGAGAGCAATCACTTCTAGATACTTTGGAATCAAATCCTGACACTTTTGCAGATAGAGATATGATTGTCGTTAGATATGAAGGTCCTGTAGGTGGACCTGGAATGCCTGAGATGCTTGATTCTACATCAAGAATCACAACGCTATGCAGAGAGAAGGGGATAGTTGTTGCACTCATGACAGACGGGAGATTTTCAGGTGGGTCTGTGGGTCTTGTAATTGGTCATGTTGGTCCAGAAGCTGCGCTTGGTGGTCCAATAGGGTTGATTAATGATGGAGATAACATCATAG
>JADHLM010000005.1 GCA_016780665.1 Hyphomicrobiales bacterium
AGCTTGCTTTGCAACACGAATTGTATTTTTTCTTCTACCGTAATAACCCTTTGCACGTGATAGCACCTTATTGTGCTTTGCGTGTGATGTTACACCTCTTTTAACTCTTGCCATGTTTCTATACTCTAATTATAGGGTAAAAATTGTTTAATAATTTTTTGATCTGGTTCTGCAAGTACAGACATTCCTCTTGCATTTCTTATAAATTTATTTGTTCTTTTTATCATTCCATGCCTCTTCCCGGCTTGGGCACACATAATTTTACCACTTTTGGTAACTTTAAACCTCTTTTTTGCTCCAGATTTTGTTTTTAATTTTGGCATGTCTTTTACTATCTTATAAATTTATTAAAACTAAGACACTTTATAGGCTAGGTAGTAATTATTTACAATAAAAAAATATTTATTAATGGTATTTTATTTTGGTGCAATTACCATAATTATTTGACGACCTTCAAATTTTGGCTCTAACTCAATTTTTGCCGTTTCATCAATATCCAATTTTATTCTATTAAATAATTTCATTCCCAATTCTGAATGGGACATTTCTCGTCCTCGAAACATAAGAGATATCTTGACTTTATCACCAAATTCGATGAACTTTTTCATATTTTTTAATTTTACTTCATAGTCATGCGTATCAATATTTGGTCGCATTTTAATTTCTTTAATGCCAATTGTTTTTTGCTTTTTCTTTGCTTCAGCTGCTTTCTTTTGGGATTGATATTTAAACTTCCCATAATCCATTATTTTACAAACTGGCAAATCAGTGTTTGGAGAAATTTCAACAAGATCGAGAGAGAATTTTTCTGCCTCCTGTAGACCAACTTCGATAGTTACTTCACCATAATTTTCACTATTGGGCCCTATTAATCTTATTCTATCTGCATTTATAAGATCATTTATCTTATGCGCGGCTTCTGATTTCTTCTTTGAGAAATCTTCAATTCTTCTTACTATGGTAGTTCTCCTTTTATTAGTTAATATGTATGTATATATTTATATTTTTAACAAATCAAATGTTTAATATTAACTGCTAATCATTTAATTCCATATCAATGAGCCTCTTTAATCCAATTTTATAATTTGGGTATTCAAAGTTATAATTTAATGTTTTTTTTATTTTGTCATTATTAACAATTCTATTATTCAAATAAAAAACCCTCACTTTGTTAGATAACTCTACGTTTTCAAATAACAAAGGTTCAGGTGGCTTAATTTTGAGGAGTTCTGCAGCATATTCAATAACAGTATTTGACGGAGACGGCAAATCATCGGATATATTAAATATCTCAGAGCCATGATTTAATTGTGTTAATTGATAGACAATCTTTGCTATGTCAGCTACATGGATACGATTAGATAAGTGACCCTCTTTAATAATTCTTCTTGCTGATCCATTTAATAAATACCTTATTTGGTTTCTACCCTTTCCATAGATGCCTGATAACCTTAATATATCTAGCGGGATTGAATATTTAAGTCCAAACTCTGTCCATTGCTCTTCTGCCTTACGCCTATTTAATGCCATAATCGACTGTGGATTGATTGCTGAGTGTTCATATACTACTCTTCCATCTGTATTTCCATAAACTGATGTTGATGAAAGGTAAATAATCCTCTTAATAGAGCTTAGCGAGCTAACCATATCTTGGTAATTATAATTTAAAACTATGTCTCCATCATCATTTGGTGAAATTGTAACGATAACGGTATGAACTCCCTCTAATTCATTTGATAAATCAATACGCGTTTGGATTGGATCATACTTGACTAGCCTAATATTATTTTGAAGTTCTTGTGTTGGATTACGCATTGTTCCTGTAACACTCCAATTTTCCTTAAGAAAGTACTTTGCTATTTCTATTCCAGAAAAACCAAGCCCAAAACAAAAAATTTTATTCACTATAATTCCACTCCTCCAAAACATATGGATCAAACTCATCCTGTATATAATTATCCCTCATAGTCTTAAATTTTTCAATTGATAAGAGTTTCTTTACAGCCCAGATAGCTGCAGATCTTACTATTGGTGAATTGTTTTTTAAATGTTTTTCGATTTTCTTCACTAACTTCTTTGAATTTGAATTACCTGCAGCAATTAAAATATTTCTTAAAAATCTATCTTTTCCGATTCTCTTTATTGGTGAATTCATGAAAAATGTCGTAAAATCATTGTAATCAAAATCAAGAAAAAAACCTAAATTAGGTAAATTTAACTCGTCACGACTTATAAGGTGACTATCACTTGTTACTTGGGCAAACTTATTCCATGGGCAAACTGCAAGGCAATCATCACAACCATATACTCTATTACCTATTTTATCTCTTAGAACCCTTGGCATATGACCTTTATATTCAATAGTAAGATAGGATATACATTTTCGAGCATCTAATTTATGTGGCGCAATGATTGCATTTGTTGGGCAAATATCTATGCATGATGTGCAACTTCCGCAATGATTTAGTTCTACTTTCGATGGCTCAATATGAATAGGTAATAGGACAACTCCGAGAAAAAACCATGAACCTAAGGTTTGACTCACCAAGTTTGTGTGCTTTCCTTGCCAACCAAGACCCGCAATTTGTGCAATCGGTTTTTCCATTAGAGGTGCCGTATCAACAAAGTACCTTGAGTCAATTCCGAAATCCTCTTTCAACCATGAGCTAAACTCTTTTAGCTGATCTTTAATGATTAAATGATAGTCATCGCCCCTGGCATAAACTGAGATATTTGCATCAGTTTTCCTAGATATATTTTGAATTGGGTTTTCAGCTGGTCCATAATTTTTCGACACCACAATAACTGATATTGAATCATCCCAAATCTTACTTGGATGGGATCTTCTATCTTTATTCTTTTCAAGCCATATCATATCACCGTGAAATCCACCTGAAAGGAAACTTTCTAATTCTTCTTTCTGATCTGGAATATCATCTATATTTGCAATACCTACATCATCAAAACCTAGATCATAGATCTTTTTTAAGATGTCTTCTTTTTTAAGGTTCATATGTATTAGAAATCCGGATCTGAATAATGAGTTGGTGGTTGAAAACCTGGTAACCTGTCTGAGAGTATATCCGAAAAAGATAACCTTGATTTTATTCGAGCATACCAATTTCTCACTTCTTCCCACTTATCCCAATTGATTTTGTTCAGATAATCAAGACATGATATGTGCGAAGCAGCTGCAATGTCCGCTTGGCTATATTTATCACCTGCAATCCATATTCTTGAAGCTACAAGGTGATTCAAATAATTAAGATGATAGGTTAAGTTTTCTTGAGCAATTCTTATTGAGTCCATGTTTGGGCTTTTACTGACTGCTGGATCTTTAATATAATATTTATCAATTAGCTCTCTTAAAATAACTCCACTCACATCTTTGTAAAATTTTATGTCAAACCAATCAACAAGTCTTCTAATCTCGGCTCTTTCGCCGTGCTCCCCTGGAATTAAAGATTCCTGAAGGTGATTAAAACAGAATTTTTCCTCGAGGAATTCTGTTATGGCGTAAATATTAATTACTGTTATATCTTCATCATCATCAATTATCACTGGAAGGGTACCAGCAGGATTTATGGATAAAAACTCCCTTCTTCGATCCCAAACTTTTTCATCTATAAGCAAGTGCTCTACCCTGAGCTCTAAAAGACTTACTCTTGCCCTTCTTGAGAATGGACAAAGTTTGAAATGAAATAGTTTTATCATGATAATAATTTTATTATTTATTATGTAAAAAAATTGTAAACATAAATATAATGTTTATGTTGTAGATTTTAAATCATAATAGATATTTATAGGACACTATCTGATGAGCTGGTTACCGACATCAAAAAATATTGAAAAAAATAACCCAAAAATAGACTCCATAATTTTACCCAGAATAAGTGATATAGGAGATTTTGAAGTAAAAAGAGCTTTACCATCAAAACAAAGGCAAATGGTTGGCCCTTTTATATTTTGGGATCAAATGGGTCCTGGTGAATTTATATCTGGAAGGGGCTTAGACGTTCGCCCTCATCCGCACATAGGCCTATCAACGATTACATATTTATTCAAGGGGACCATGGATCATAAAGACTCCCTTGGAAATGATGTTCGGATTAAGCCTGGAGAAATCAACCTTATGACGGCAGGGAATGGGATAGTGCATTCAGAAAGAACAGGTCAAGATATAAGACAATCGCCATCAGATTTATTTGGTATTCAGAGTTGGATTGCACAACCAAAAGAATATGAGGACTCGAATCCAAAATTTCAAAATTTCTCATCAAAACAAATAAAAATCATTGACAGTAATGAGGTTCGAGGGAGTGTATTATTTGGTGAAATTGATGGACTAAAATCCTCAATTCAAAGCGAATGGGACACATTATATTTAGATCTCGAAATGAGTAAAGGAAGTAAATTTGAACTGAAGCCACTCTATCATGATCGAGCTTTGTATATTATAAGTGGAAATATTTTTATTATGGGTGAACAATGTCCAAATCAAACTCTTATTGTTCTCAAACCAAATGAAGATGTAATCGTAGAGGCTCATGACATCAGTAAGATGCTGGTTTTAGGGGGAGAACCTATGGATGGTCCAAGATATATTTATTGGAACTTCGTGTCTTCCAGAAAAGAAAAAATCGAAGAAGCAAAAAATAAATGGAAAAACTGGGAATTCCCAAAAATCCGAAATGATAATTCAGAATTTATTCCATTACCATAAACAACAGTTTAATTGCTCTTGATAGATGTAATTATTTTTAAAATTCTTAATCCATAATATACTCAAAAAATGTACTGGGATTATTTAATATTACTATCAATAGTTCAGGGAATAACAGAGTTCATTCCTGTAAGTTCATCAGCACATCTAACGTTGATTCAATATTTTAGACCATTAGAACAAAATATTGAGATTGATCTCAGTCTTCATATTGGGTCGTTAATTGCCCTTATTACCTATTTATATAGGAAAATAATAATTCATGAAAACATCAGGATGAATGATGACTTCACCTTCTTGACAAAAAAAACTATTTTTGCACTAATAACTATTAGCGCAATTCCAACTCTAATACTTGCCTACTTTTTTCTAAATAATGAGTTGATGGGATCTATACGAGAGAATATTCAATTATTAGCGTGGCTGAATTTATTTTTTGCAGTTTTACTATTAATAGCTGATTTTAATAGAAAAATGCCACTCAAAATCATTAAATTTACAGATATTCTAGCACTAGCTATTTTCCAATGTCTATCATTATTTCCTGGTGTTAGCAGATCTGGGATTTGTATCACAATATCTAGATTCATTGGCTTTGGCAGAAAAGAGTCCTCAATTATTGCAGTCATTATGTCTCTGCCAATAATGATATCTAGCTCTATTTACTTAATATTTAAGATATTTGGAGGGATTGGTTTTGATTTAACAGCATCAATAATAATATCGATATTCTTATCGTTTATTGCTTCATATTTATCAATTATTATAATTGTTGAATTTATTGAACGGATAAAAATATATCCATATGTTGCTTACAGAGTTTTTCTCAGCCTATTAATTCTTTTATTCATCAATTAGTAAAGCGTTTCAGATACAGCGGGACAATATTTTGAATTGAGGTTGGTACTATGCCATAATCTTCCAGTCTACCTATTTCTGCATTATTTTTTGAGAGTATATTGTCACTGCGTAAAGACTCTAATTGATCAAAAGTTATTGGCTTCTTTGGAAGAATCTGCATAGGGGCAATAAAGATTTTAGATACCGAAAATGGAATGGGTAGAAGAATCCTCCTTCTATTGATGACTTTTAGAATAAACTGAATAATTTCTTTAAAAGTAAATATCTCCTTTCCACCCACCTCGTATATGTTTTTTTTATCATTATCATGTAAATGTAATGCAATTAAATCTACTAAATCTTGTACATATACTGGTTGGAATTTTGTTTTCCCATTTCCAAAGAGAGGAAAGGCTGGAAATTTATTCAATATTGATGCAAACTGATTAAAAAAATTATCATCAAATCCGAATATCAGTGAAGGCTTAATGATAGTTGAATTTGGATTCTCACTCAATACCTCATATTCTCCCATTGCCTTACTTTTTGAATAGTTAGAACTAGAGTTGATATCAGATCCTAGAGCAGAGATGTGGATAAATCTCTCTATCTTTAATTCCCCAGAATAAGCAGCAATTAATTTTGGAAAATGATGATGTATATATTGGTACTTATTTTTTTTTGACTCACTGAGTATGCCAATTAAATTAATAACATAATTTGAGCCCTTGATAAATTCTTTTATCTGATCGTTGTTGTGAATATTTAATTTAATTATTTCAATTTGCCCAACATTGCCTGAGACAAGTAAGTGATTTGCTGTAGTGGGATTTCTAGTACCAATTTTTAATCTATATCCTTCTTTTGCTAGCTTCCTAATTAGATTGCGGCCGAGGAAACCATTACCACCAAATACTGATATTATTTTACTATTTTTTGAAGAAATACTAATTTTACTGACCTAAGTAAGAATTTCAATTATATTATCTAATTTTATTAATTGAGAATATAATATATATTTAATATTAAAAAAGAGTTTTTTGCAGTTTAATTTGAAAAAAGGATGCTAAAGCGTTGGAAAAAGAAAAAAAAATATTTATGCATGAAAATGACTTGCCTAATAACCTAAAACTAGGCGATATTTTAGCAATAGATACAGAAACAATGGGACTTAATCCTCACCGTGATCGACTTTGCTTAATTCAGCTTAATGATGGAGGGGAAAACACACACTTGGTAAAAATATCAAAAAATTTAAACCCAGCTCCAAATATATGTAAGTTATTATCAGACCATAAAAAACAAAAGCTCTTTCATTTTGCTCGTTTTGATGTAGCAATACTATCTAAATCATTTGGCATAACAATAAATAATATATACTGCACAAAAATAGCGTCTAAATTGGCGAGAACATATACCGATAAACATAGTTTAAAGTCATTATGCGAAGAATTACTTAGCTTGCAATTATCAAAAGAAGAACAAAGTTCTGACTGGGGAAGTTCTACCTTGACTGAGAAACAAGAGAAATATGCTGCAAATGATGTTCTTTATTTGCACACAATTAAAGAAAAACTTGATTTAATACTTGAAAGAGAGGATAGAATGGAACTTGCAAAATCATGTTTTGATTTTATAAATACTCAAGTTTGTCTAGACCTCAATGGTTGGAATAATCAAAATATATTCGATCATTAATTCCATGCTCAGTTTGATAAAAAATGGCATATAAACAATCATCAGATCAAATAGACAAAGTTAAATCACACTCAAGAAATGTAAAAATCATAAATTTTTTTATATATTCATCATTAGTAATAATATCTATTCTAATATTAACTCAATACATCATAAAAACAGATACAAGTAATATTAATAATATTGTAGATTTACAGAATGCTGACACTAAAGATTATGTAAATATATCTGAAAAAAATATAGAAATTGAGAATTCTATAATTTCTGGTGTAGATGAATATAATCAGTTTTATGAAATAAAGTCAGAAAAAATAATAAATTCTTCTGCTAACACTGAAATCTTAGAACTTATAGGGATAAGTACAAAGTTAATTCTTAGAAATGAATATGAAATGAATATAATTGGTGATACAGCAATCTATGATAGTAAAAGAAAACATCTCAAACTAAACAGTAATATTGAAATATCTTCAGATCAAACACCCATAATGTACATAAAAAATTTAGACATTAATCTCTCTAAAAATATTATTAGCAGCCCTGGTCCAGTCTTGGTTAAGTATAATGATATTTGTATCAAAGGGAAAGAATTTGTAATAAGTGAGAACGGTAATAAAATAAAATTTACAAAAGGTGTAAATCTTAAACTCAAGGATACAATGTCGTGCCAATTATCTTAAAAAAATTATTAGCTTTGGTAATTGTTATAATTATTTTTATCCCAAATTATTTACTTGCATCTCAACACAGCTCCCTAAAACTTACTGACTCACCCATAAGCATCGAGGCGAGCTCTCTTGAGATCATTCATAATGAGAATAAGGTTATATTGGACGGTAAAGTAAGAGTCATAAATGAAAGCTTAGCCCTTACTACTGATTATATGGAACTTTACTACAATTTGGTTGACTCAAATAATAATATTGAAATTACAAGAATATATTGTGATGGAAACGTTTTAATTGATTTTGATGATCAGCTTATAACAAGCCAGGTTGCAGAATATGATCTAAAATCAAATACATTGCTTTTAAAGAAAGATGTTTTAATTAGTAAAAATGAAGGAAATAATATTAAAGCCGAAGAAGTGCTTGTTGATCTTAATACAATGCGCATTACAATGAAATCAAATGAAAGAGTAAGGGCATTTATTACACCAAACAATTAATATGAGAATTTGATGACAAACCATGCACTCAGCATTGAAGATATTGCAAAAGATTATAAAAGTAAAAATGTAATCAATAATATATCAATGGCAATCAATCCCGGTGAGATTATTGGTTTATTAGGACCAAATGGTGCTGGTAAGACAACATTGTTTTATATAATTATGGGACTGATTAAACCAAATAGTGGGCAAATAAAATTAGATGGGTATGACATTACCAAACTAGCTATGTATAGTAGGGCTCGATTAGGTATAAGTTATTTGCCTCAAGAGCCTTCGATATTTAGAGGCATGAATGTTACGGATAATATAAATTGTGTTCTAGAAATCACGGAGAAAAATAGTAAACTTAGAAAAATAAAGCTAGAAAAATTAATTGAAATATTTGGACTTGAAAAAATACAAAAAAGTCCAGCAAGGGTCCTTTCAGGTGGTGAAAGGAGAAGAGTAGAAATTGCAAGGGCTATTGCTAGTCAACCTAAGTATATTTTAATGGACGAACCTTTTTCTGGTATTGACCCAATAGCAATCGAAGAAATTAAGAAAATTATAAGATCGTTAAGTGATAACAATATCGGAATAATAATAACAGATCATAATGTTAGGGATACACTTAGTTTAATTGATAGAGCTTATCTGATTTATGAGGGTAGAATTTTGATTAGTGGGTCATCTGATGAAATATTAAAAAGCAATGACGCAAAGAAGGTTTATTTAGGTAATGACTTTAATATTTAGTTGGATATTATGAGCCTTGGACTAATAAATTTAACTAAATTAAGCCAAGTTCAAAGTCTTTCCCCACAGGCTCAGCTTACAATAAGATTATTGAGTCTGAACAATGCTGAACTTGAAAACTTTCTTGAAAAAAAAATAGAAGATAACCCACTTCTTATTGAAAAAGAATCTTCAACAAAGGACGATTTTCAAGTCCAACCATTTACCGATAAATACACTAGAAATTCTATGAATTTAGACATGATAAATAATGTCAGTTATTCCAAGTCATTAAGAGAACATCTAATTGATCAACTTACTATTTCTAATCTAAATATAAGAGAAAAGATTATTTCAAATTATTTAATAAATACACTCGATGATGCAGGTTATATTACTGAAGAAGAGGAAAGAATTTGTCAAACACTTGGTATTGATCTGAATTTTTATAACTCAGTTGTTACTAAACTTCAAAGTTTTGAACCGACAGGAGTCTTTTCAAGATCACTTAAAGAATGTCTCACATTACAACTTACCGAGAAAGGTCTAATAAATAATCAACTAGTCCTATTGCTTAATCATATCCAATTACTCGCAGATGATAATTTTAAGAAATTACTGCAAATAATGAATATTACAAAAGAAGAACTTTTTGACTTAATAAGAATAATTAGGAAATGTAATCCTAAACCAGGACTTAATTACTCAAAGGATACGCTAGAAGTAATTACTCCCGATATAGTGATTAAAAGAAACGAATGTGGTATGTATTCTATAAAATTAACTCAGAATTATTTTTCTAATATAATAATTGATGAAACATATAAAGATATAGTTCAAAATAAAGTTAAAAATAATGATGCTTTATACGGTCATTTCACAGAAGCTAAAATGATACTTGCCAGTATCGCTCAAAGACAAAAAACATTATTGAAGGTTGCATACGAAGTTATGCTTCAACAACGTAATTTTCTTGAAAATGGTATTAATTTTATGAAGCCATTAAATTTAGATAAAATTGCCAAAATTACCAATCTGCATATTTCAACAATAAGTAGATCAATTCAAAATAAATTTATTGAAACACCCCGAGGAACTTTTGAAATGAAATATTTCTTTGACTCAGGTCTTTCTAAGAAAAACTCCGATGAAGAAATATCATCCAAGACTATAGAAAACAGAATAAAAGAATTGATAAAGAATGAAAAAAAAGATGATATTTTATCTGATGATAAGATAGTAAGATTATTAGAGGGTTTTGACATAAGAATTGCTAGAAGAACTGTTGCTAAATACAGAACGAAGCTGAATATTTTACCATCGTCAAAAAGAAAGAATAAGTTTTTGTGATAATCTATTTAAATTTTAAGGGAGTTTTTAAACAATGGTTACTAAGATTGATATGCACACTCATGTTGCACCAAGAGAGGCTGTAAAAATTGCAGATAAAGGCGGGAATTGGCATGGTGTAGAGTTTTATCGAGATCAAAATGATAAACTCACAACATCCTTTGGAGGGGAAACAATGGCTTTACCATGGCCTAGAAAAATGGAAACTCCACAAGATAGATTAAAATCTATGAGTGAAAGAGATGTTGATGTTCATGTTCTAAGTATGAGCCCACTTATGCATTGGCATAAACTTGATAGTAAGAATGCTAAGTCATATGCTATCGATGTAAATGATGATATTTCAGACTATGCGAATATTGATAACAAAAGGTTCCAGGCTCTTTGTTTTTTACCATTACAGAATACAGATGCATCAATTTATGAATTAGAAAGATGTGTCCAATCAAAAAAAATGATGGGAGCCATGGTTGCAACAAATATCAATGGAATGGATTGGGATAACGATAAATTATATCCTATCTTAGAGGCTGCCAATAAATTAAAATGTTTAGTTTTTTTCCACCCCACTAGGGGCAGGGCGAATTCATGGCTAAAAAATTATCATCTAAGAAATCTCATAGGGAACCCACTTGAAACAACTGTTGCTATGGCAAATATCATTTTTGGAGGCGTATTGGATAAATTACCAGAATTAAAATTATGTTTTGCCCACGGGGGTGGCTTTATAAGACAAGGAGTTGGACGCTTTGATCATGGATATAACGTAAGAGATGAGGCTAAAATGAATATTTCATCGCTCCCATCCGAATATTTAAAAAATTTCTACTACGATACCATAACACATTCTGAGGATGGATTGAGAAACTTAATAGATATCGTTGGTATAGATAGGATTTTTCTTGGAAGTGACTTCCCCGCAGACATGGGGGAGCCATACCCAGTTGATTTTGTTAATAATTCAACTCTGCTGACTAAGGTGGAAAAAGAAAAAATATTAAGTAAAAATATTATACCTTTCTTAAAATAATAAGGATGACAGATGACAAATAATAAAAAACAAAATGACTTATCGAAAACTTTTGCGGAAAGGCGCAGTCATGTATACCCAGCACACAAGTGGCTAGCTGAAAAATTTCCTGAATATGTGCAAATAATGCTAGATTTAGACTATGAAATAAGACAGAAAACAAAAATATTTGATGAAAAAATGCATGAATTATTTCATATAATTGCACTTGCTGTAAAAGGATCAAATCCTCATAACCAACAACACTTAAAAGCACACATAAAAAAAGGCCTACAATTAGGATTGGCTCCAGAAGAAATTGCTGAAGCTTTAATGGTTTGCGTCAACCCAGGTGGGGCTATGGTTCTCACATATAGCGTAACTTGTATGCTTGAAGCAATAGATGAATTAAAACAAGAAGGCTGGGAAGAACCAAAATAAAGTAAATTATCTATCTATTTAGATATTAGCTAATGGAACTGGCTGACCCGTTTCTGATGCTTCAGCCATCGCTAAAGTTACAGCTAATGTCTGTCTTGCTTCTTTAGCTGTTGTTAGGTGGCATTTGGACCCTGTTGACTGTGCATCTAGCCATTCTTTGGTTTCATCAGCTATTCTTCCGAACATAATCCCATCAGCCCACTCACCCGATGATCTACTTCCCAAAAAAGCAAGTTTTAACTTTTGGTCTTCAGCATAAGCATTACTATAACCATGCTCTGAATATAAAATTTGGTCCCTATGATCGTCATCAATTAAAATTACGCCATCTCGACCCATAATTTCAAGTCTTACACTCTGTCCAGTTGTTGGAAAACCTCCGGGCAGCGCATAACAGATATCAAATGAGAATACAGCGCCTGTTGAATATTTTACCATGGTCAAGCTTATGTCATCTACATCATATCCTTGATCACGAAAAATAGTCCCATGCCCCATGGCTTGGACTTCTACAGGTGACACATCTGGACCTAAACACCATCCTATATAATCAACATTATATGTTATTATATCAAGTATAGGCGTTGCCTCCGGACATCTTTTAAGTATTTCAAGCATATTTGTTCTTGTATTATAAACGCGTGTCATTCCTCCAAGGATAGGACCTAATTTTCCTCTTGAAATCTCATCATGAGCTACAAAATATTTTTGAAGAAATCTTTGTGAATAGCCAATCCTTAGATCAACTCCTTTTTCTTCTGCGAGTTTTGATAGCCTGTCACCATCTTCAATTGTTAATGCAAGTGGTTTTTCAACCAGAACAGACTTGCCTGCATTAATGGCAGCCTCTACAGACTCTCGGTGCTCATCCTCTGGGGTTGAAACAATTATAACATCAACATTAGGATCATTAATTACTTCATAGTTATCCGTTGTAAATCCATTTGCATTAGTTGCTTTAGCTAACTTTTCTGCAAATGATTCATTTATATCGGATACCACGAGATATTTTACTGCTGAATGAAGAGCAGCAAGTTTTGCTCTATGTGTTCCAATTCTACCCGAACCAATAACACCGACACCTATCTGTCTTTTCTTATAACTGTTTCCTGATATTATCATGCTACTGCTCTTTTAGGTATTCCACCCCTTTCTACATATGAGTATCTTTCCATAAGCTCAGGAGCTAAGCTTCTCCTGTATTCTGCTGGAAATGATATCCACATGCGGAGTAAGTGTCTTTTCAATTTTGGATCATCATAATCTTCATAATCCTCTCTTGCATGCAATATTTGGTGATTATTAATAAACTGAATATCTCCTTGTTGAAATCCCATGGACAATCTAAGAGATTCCCTTTCACTTATTTCTTGAACAACATCCAGTGCTTCTCTTTGGAGGTCTGTTAGTGCCAGATGCTCGCCATGCCTGATAACAGATTCAAAAAATGCCCTTGAAGTAATTCTTGATGTTAGTTTACCATCATGGAAACTGAACATAGGGCACGTATACCATGGTTGTTCACTTTCGGGGTTCTCGCCTCTCCAATCAAGATTGAATGGCTGATGTAAAACTTCAATTAGATCAGGCCTTTCTTTCCTCAAAACATTATGAATGGTAAGTGCTGATACTAAATAGCTTGCCCCTCCTTTTTTAGCTTTTCTTTGACAAAATAAACCAACCACATCCACTGGTAACTGGTCGGAATGGAAATCCATTTTGAGTTTGGTCTGATACATTCTCGTTGTAGGATCTGATATAGATTTTCCCTCATCTGTAACATGTCCAAGTAAGTGACCCCTTGTATTTTGAGACACAGGTTTACCCAAATGGATACCAATTCCCCAATAAATTAGTTCACACTCCTCGTCAGTGTATTTATCTCTATCAATTCCTCTTAGCAAGACAAAACCAAGTTGGTTTTCTAAAACATCATATAATGAATGAATTTTTTTTGATAATGATGGCAGTACAAACTCTTCTTTATTAAATGGGATTTTAATGCCATTTTTTTTGATATTTTTTAGCGCAAGATCTATTTCTTGCAGTTCTATTTCAGTGAGATGCAGGAGCCATTCATTTGAGTTTTGGATATCAGGTCCTATCCAAGCCGCTCTCTCAACTACATAATTATTAAATACCATATTTAAATCTCCTTTTTTCTTACTTTTGTTAATATGCGTGCTGTTACGATAACAAGAACTGCGCACGCAATAGATACAATGAAACCATTTTCTTCATTCATAAATGCAAATATAGCTTGAGTGCCTATATCTGTAAACAATAGATGACCAGAAATCCAACCTAATAGCCCTCCACCAAACCAAATAAGTATTGGATACTTCGTAAAAACACCTAATAGGAAAGAACTTCCAATAAATAAAAGAGGGATTGCTAAAACTATACCAAAAATAATAAGTGGAATTGATCCATGCGCTGCAGCTGCAACTGCAAGGACATTATCTAAACTCATTGCGGCATCAGCAACCGCAATTGTAAATATTACTTTTATTAATGTTTTTGCTTCACCATTTTCTTGATGATGATCTCCTTCTTCAGGTAAAATTAATTTTATTGCAATCCATATCAAAAGAACTCCACCAACAGTCCTGATGTATGGCACATCTAAGATTAGTGTTACTATACTTGCAAAAATAATCCTTAGTAAAATTGCAGTAGCTACACCAAAAACCATACCAATTCTTTTTTGGTGTTCAGGCAATCCTCTACAAGCAAGAGCTATTACAATTGCATTATCGCCACTCAGTATTAGATCGATCCAGACAATTTGAAGGATAACAACCCAATCAACTGTACTTAAGAATGAAGTCATTTAATGATCTATCCTTTTCAGAGTCATACAAAATCATTCCTTGGTAGAGAAACTGGTTCACCAAGCTCAACAGATAAGTCCGCAGCTTGATATACTTGCATCACTAATTTGGCTTCTTCTGCCGTCACCATAACTGGGGTATCAAAAACTATTGAATTTATGAAATGATTTATCTCTTCGTGCATTGAACCTGCAAAAACATGGTCTATTTGTTCGCCTGGCATTGATGATAGAGGATACCTGATACCATCCTTTGTTGTATTTAGCTGTATATCCTTATGTGAGTCATCAATTGTGAGCGTGCCATCAGTGCCAACAATTTCTATGAATGCTTGTACATAGTTAGGGTAACCAATTGGAAGAATCCAACCAATTCCAATTGTGATTGTGGTTCCATCATCCATTGTAATCATTACCCATTGATGATCTGGAGTCTCACTTTTTCTTGAAAATAATTTCCCTGAAGTTTGAGAATATACTCTAATTGGCTTTCTTGGTTGCATTGCCCACAGAACAAAATCTAAATCATGCACTCCAGCAATTGAGGTGGGTGACATTTTTGATCTTCCAGTAATCTTTTCACCTAGTTCTCTCGTTGAGTTCCTTGAAATAAGACATGTAACAGGATCACCTATAAGCCCACCCTTTAACGCTTTATTGATATATGCATACCTGGGGTCAAACCTTCTTGAATAACCCACGGTCATTTTTAGGTTATTTCTATTTGCAAGTTCAAGCGCTTGATCAGTTTCTGCAATTGTTGGCGCAATTGGCTTTTCGACAAAAACATGTTTTCCTTTCTTCAAACATTCCATCACGATTGGGAAACGAACTGTTTCTGGTGTCATGGAAATGACAATAGCATCAACATCTGGGTCATCTGCAAGTTCTCTCCAATCATTAGTTATGAGATCAGGCTTTAAATCATTTTTGAGTTCTTCCGCTCTCCGCTGGTCTATTTCAGCAATAGATAACCTGTCAATTAGAGGATTTTTACGACAAGCTGCTGCTCTTATACCCCCAACCCATCCAGCACCAATTACGGCTACATTTATCTGATTTAATTTTGCCATGTTAGAAAAAATTTAGTTTCCAAAAACAAAGTCACTTTAGCATAGAGAAATTAGTTTTCATTAAAAAAATTTAATTAAAGAGAAATTTTTTAGAGAGAAAATTGGGTTCTATTGACAAGTGGCTTAATTGTTGTAAAAATTCAATTCTAATAATTTTAAGGGTCTATGAAGGAATTACTATATGGATATAGCTCAAACATACGCAAAGTACACAAAAGAATTAACATATGATGATCTACCCGATGATGTGGTTGAGCATGTCAAAAAATTAATTCTTGATATAATGGGAAACGATATTGGTGGCTATGAATGGATGGAATCCGGACCCTCAATACTTGATGGCATTAGAACAATCAACAGAAGTGCGAAAGGTGCGACTGTATTGGCTACTGGTGAACAAATGGCCCCCGAATGGGCATCGTTTGCAAATGCGTCAATGGCACATAGTTTGGATTACGATAATCACCATGCGAAAGGTGTAATTCATGCCGGCGGAAGTGTTGTAAATTGTGCCCTAGCTGCAGGAGAAGAAAATAACCTTACAGGCAAAGAATTAATAACCTCTGTTGTAATTGGTTATGAAATTGCATGCAGGTTAGCAATGGCATTAGGACCTCATTCATCACATGAAATGGGTTTCCACCCAACAGGAACATGCGCAACTTTCTCGGGTTCTGCAATAATTGGTCGTGCTAGAAAAATGTCAGAAGAACAAATTGTAAATGCTATGGGATTAAATGGATCCCAAGCTGCGGGATCTATGCAATATGTTGTAAATGGAGCGTGGAACAAAAGGACTCACCCAGGAATTAATACCCACTCAAGTTTTATTGCGGCTACACTTGCTCAGTCAGGTTTTATTGGAGCAGCAGAGGTATTTGAAGGTAAACAAGGTTTCCTCCAGGGTTATGCATTAAGACCAATACCAGAGAATGCAACCAAAACACTTGGTAAAAGTTATGAAACACTCGAAAATGCCATTAAGCCGTTTCCATTATGTCGCTATAACCACCAAACTCTTGATCTGGTAATTGATTATCAAAAAGAACATAACATTGACACCAAAAGGATTAGTAAAATTGTTATTGATATGCCTACCTATGGTGTGCAACTATGTGGCTCTCCTATTGAGCTCAAACGTAACCCAAAATCTCCAGTTGATGCGCAATTTTCAGGTTGTTTTGCAGCTGCTTTAGCTTTAACTGAAAAAAGAGCAGATATGCAAACCTTTACATCAGTCCTGGAAAAAGGTATGACCGATGAATTCAGAAGATTATTATCAATAACTGACATTAAACAAGCTGACGATCTGGATGCAATTCATCCTGAATTCTGGCCTGGTAGGATTACGATGACAATAGATGATAAAGATGTTGAACTATACGGGAAGCACATGCGAGGTGAAAAAGAACGTCCAATGTCTATTGAAGAAGTACAACATAAATTTAGAGATTTAAGCCCAAACCATGATAGTAAAAAATTAGATGAAGTGTTCAGTGTTATCAATGATCTTGAAAACGCTGATATTGATGACTTATTATCACCACTTAGAAAATGATAACATAACTGGAGTTATATGAATGTTTAAGATTGCAAAAATTGAAGCATGTGCCGTTGCTATTCCACTAAAAATGCCAATTAAAATGTCTGGGATACTTATTGAAACATGTGATAATTTAGTCGTAAAAGTAACAGATTCAGATGGAAATATTGGCTGGGGTGAAGCTTCATCAGCACCAACAATGACAGGTGAAACTGTTGAAGGGCTTGTTGCTGCAACAAAATTTATGGCCGACAGACTCAAAGGAACTGAAGTCAGAAGTAATGATGAGCTAGTCAATCTGATTGAACCTCTTATGGTAGCGAACCATAGCGCAAAATCGGCGATTGATGGCGCATTATATGATCTGATTGGTAAACATTTAAATAAACCGATGTATGAAATTCTTGGTGGAAAAAACCGTGAAAATGCTCCAATGTTTTGGATGATCGCAGGAAGCAATGATGAACTTGAATTAGCAAAGGCAAGAATTGACGAGGGATATGTCGCATTTAAAGTTAAAGTTGGGATGAATGAACCATCACATGACCTTGATAGATCAGAGAAATCAAGAAAAATTTGTGGTGATAATGTCCATGTATCCGCGGATGCAAACCAAGGATATCGTCCAGAAGATGCGTTCACCTTCGCAAAAGGAGCAGGCAAAGCTGGGCTAGACTTCTTTGAACAACCTGTTCATGGTCATGATATAAAATCAATGGCAAGATGCGCAGAGTTATGTGAAGTTCCAATTGGAGCTGATGAAGGAATTCACTCAATAGAAGATATTCAGAAACACTATGACCATAATGCCGCAATGGGCGGCAGCCTCAAATTAATAAAATTAGGAAGTGCACAAGGGGTAATGGAGGGAGCAAAATTAATGCAGAAATTATCAATGTCTGTAAATCTTGCTGGCAAAACTGCGGACACAAGCATTGCAAGTGCAGCAATTTCTCATTTAGCAGTATCTCTTCCTACACTTGAATGGGATGCAAGTGTTACCAATCAATATCTAGTTGATGATGTAGCCAAGAACCCGATCCAAGTTATCAATGGAAGAATAATTACGCCCGATGGACCTGGACTTGGTATTGAAGTCGATGAACAAAAAATTGAACAATATAAGCGTGCAGTATAAATAAATATGGCTGTTGTTAACCTCGGTATTCTTGGAGTTGGTAATTGGAGTAAAAAACTAGCAAGTACGATTCAAAATATCGATAATATAAATTTGTTAACATGCTTCAGCAGAACAAGTCGTACAAGAGAGGAATTTGCTCAAAATTTTGGTTGTGAACCTTCAATATCCTTTGATAAATTTATCAATGATAAAAGGATCGATGGAATAATAATTGCCACACCTCATACAACACATGTAGATCTGATTTGTTCAATTGCCCAGTGTAAAAAACACATAATGGTTGAAAAGCCCTTAGCTTTGTCGAGTATAGATGCAAAAAGATGCGTTGATGTAACAAAGGAAAACAATGTGCTCCTTCAAGTTGCCCATTACAGAAGATTATTACCAGCAACTAGGTTATTACATGATGAAATTACCAAAAATAAACTCGGAAAAATACACCTAATAGAAAGTAATTTTAGTCGACCTTTTGGACCAGACCCCAGCAGGCCATGGAGAGATAGTGAAATAGAAGCTCCAGCTGGTGCATTCACAGCGCTTGGTGTTCATATGATAGATAATATGATATATCTCGGTGGTGATGTCCAATCTGTAAATGCTCTAAGTAGCGTTTTAGATGAAGACAAGCCCCTAGATGATATAACATCTGTTCTAATAAAGTTTAAAAGTGGAGCTCATGGAGTTATCAATACTTCCTTGAGATTGCCATTCATTGCAAATATATGTGCTCAAGGTAATTTAGCCTCTGCCTGGAGTGAAGACGATGGTAATAAATTTTTTATTCAAAAAATAAATGAAGAAAAAAGAACAGAAATTATATTAGATAAAATTGATGGTGTAGAACAAAATTTGAGGAATTTTTGTAGCTCTATAGTCAACCGAATAGAACCTGAAACAAATGGTGAAGAGTCCTCGAAAGTTGTAAGAGTCCTTGAAGCCATAGTTGAGTCTTCAGCTAAAGAAGGTCTTAATATTCAAATATGAAAATATCTCAATTTAAAATTAGCAATAGATTGTCTCTATGCACTTACATCTCGAAAATAGCCTTCTTTTTGGAGATCATTTATTACTTGATATATCCAATCAATACGACTATCGTAAATTCAATACGTGTGGTACCCGACTCGGTACCAAACTATTTTTTTAGGGAGAATATGATATGTTAAAAAATAGAAATATATTTATGATTTGTGCGCTAGCACTCACTTTCATAATTACATCAGTGACTACTGCGTCGGCTGATAAAATCAAACTAAGAATTGCATCAGGCCATCCAACTGGAGTTGTCTATGCAGGATTAATGCAAAGTTATTTTCAACCAATGCTAGCTGAAAGAGTAGCTGAGCGTACTGATCATGAGATCCAGTGGATTGAAGGATATAGTGGAACAATTGCTAAAAACCCAGAAGTCCTTGAAGCAGTTCAAAATGGTATAACAGATATTGGTGGAATGTGCTTCTGTTTTGAGCCATCAAACTTACCATTACATGCATTTCAAGTAATGCTACCATTTGGTACAATGAATCCAATGACAAGTCTCAGAATCGCTCAAACAGTTTATGCTCAAGAGCCATACCTTACAAATGTTTTTGAAGATGATTTCAATCAAGTACTCCTAGCTAGGATAACAGACCAAGGTTACAACCTTGGTACAACATTCCCATGGAAAGATCTTTCAGAACTAGAAGGTGAAAAAATTGCTGGCGCTGGTCTAAACCTAAATTGGCTAGACTATGCTGGTATTACACCTGTACAAGGAACACTTTCAGAAGCCTATACAGGTCTTCAAACAAACTTATACGAAGGTTGGGTTATGTTCCCAAGTGCATGGGTTAACTTGAAGCTTTATGAACATGGTGACCATTATACACTAATTGGTTTTGGTGCTATGACATGGCATGGATTAACAATCAACAAAGACTCATATGACAAACTTCCAGACGATGTTAAGGAAATATTACATGAAGTTGCGATGGAATATGAAGAACAAGTTGGTATTGTGAACAAAAGGGAATACCCTCAACATCTTGACACACTTCGTGATAAGATCACCGTTACAGAACTCCCAGCTGACGTAAGAGCTGCATGGGCTGAGTCACTTGCTGATTGGCCACAATCAGTAGCAAGCGACCTTGAATCAAATGGCTTACCTGCGGTTAGAGTGCTAAACCTTGCACTTGATGCTGCTGAAGCTCAAGGGTACAAGTGGCCTGTTCGTTACGTTGTTGAATAAAATAATCTAATAACTCACAAGATGCCCCCGGGCATCTTGTGAAGACAATTCTTCATAAAAAATGTATTTAATTAGACTAAGTGATAAAATAGCAAAAGTAATGATGATCATTGCTGCAGTATGGGCGTTTTCCCTAGCTTTCCTCATTCTTGCTGATGCATTATCAAGAAGTTTCCTTGATTATCCTTTAAATGGAACAAAAGATATAGTAGAAAACTCAATCGTTGTGATTATTTTCTTTCAAGCTGGTTACGCCATACGCTCAAGATCAATGCTGCAATCAGACATATTAGTTTCACAAGTATCTCCAAAGGTAAAAAAAATCCTTTTAATTATAGGATATTTACTAGGTATGTTTTTTTTCTATGTCATGATTACTGGAAGTTGGGACCTCGCTTTCCAAGCTTTTGCTAAGGGTGAATATGAAGGTGAAGGTGCATTAAAAGTTCCTACTTGGCCAACAAGGTTTATTATTATATTTGGTAGCATTTGCTGCTTCCTAAACTATCTGGTTCTTGCAATAGTGGACATTCTCAACCTAGATGATGACGAAAGTTGGGCTAACAATGATTGAATTTGAACTATTACTTATAGGTTTATTACTATTCTTTGTGGCTATTGGTGTACATATTGTTATTGCGTTAGGTGTAACTGCTGTACTTGGTGTTTATTTTGCATATGGAGATTTTGGGATGGTCCAAAAACTCGTAGGAAGCACATCATATGAAGGGCTTCGTAATTATGTTTTTGCTGTTATCCCTCTATTCATGTTAATGGGTGAATTTATAAGTAAGTCAGGAACAATTACTGATGTATACAGAGGAATTCAAAGAGGATTAAGAAGATTACCAGGTAGGCTTGCTCTTGCAACAGTGATGGGTAATGCGATATTCTCATTCGTGACAGGTGTATCAATTGCATCAGCTGCTGCTTTTACGAGAATTGCTTACCCTGAAATGAAGAGGCATAGATATAATAACGGTTTCTCGCTCGCATCAATAACTGGATCTAGCGTTCTTGGAATGTTAATTCCACCAAGTGTTCTAATGATTGTTTGGGGTATACTTACCGAAAGATCTATTGGCCAGATATTTCTTGCTGGTGTTATTCCAGGTTTATTGCTTACAGGTCTATTTATTGTCTACATACTCTGTGCTGCATTAATTATGCCAAAACTTGTTGGTTTGAATAAAGATGGCACGCCAATTGCAAGTACTGATGAAGTAGAAGATGAAAATTTAGAAACACAAGGCAGTGTTTTGTGGAGTTCAATATGGCTATTTGGTATAATAGCAACTGTTTTAGGTGGTATTTGGGTTGGTTTTTTCTCACCTACAGAGGGTGCAGGTGTAGGAGCTGCACTGGGATTAATATTAGCAATATCAAAGGGTGCAACTGCAAAAGATATCATTGGAACTATTTTATCAGTCGGAAGAACTTCAGCACCAATACTCTTACTGCTATTAACTGCATCTCTTTACTCAAGATCACTAGCCATGACTGGTGTTACTTCAACCATACAAGATTTATTCCTCTCTACAGGTTTTGGTTATGTTGGCATTGTACTTTTAATGATGCTCATATGGTTTATCTTAGGCATGATTATTGATAGTATTTCTATAATGCTTCTGACTGTTGCTATCTTCGAACCTATTGCTGTATCATTAGGAATTGAGCCTATGGCATTTGCAATATTAGGAATCATTGCTATTGAGGCGGGGCTATTAACCCCACCATTTGGTCTACTAGTCTATACCGTAAAGGCGTCTGCAAGAGATAAAAATGTCCGACTTGGTCAGATATTCTATTATTCAATCCCTTATTGGATCATAATGTTGATTACAGTAATGTTGTTACTTCTATTCCCAGGAATAGCAACGTTTCTACCTAATCTATTATTTTAAAATCATATTTGATATTTGATGGTGCCCTGACCTAGATTTGAACTAGGGACACAACGATTTTCAGTCGTTTGCTCTACCAACTGAGCTATCAGGGCACAGTGTATGTTTACACATGAATATTTATATGGATTTTTTTATGAGAAGTCTAGTGATCTTTTTTCAATATATCACTTAAGTCTATACTATCATAAATGGTCTCATCATTGATCTTTTCGCCAGGTATATAATACCTTCCTGACAACCAATTACCTAGATCTTTATTGGCACACTTGTCTGAACAAAAAGGGGCATATTCACTTTGAGATTTATTGCTACAAATCGGACAGTTTTTATTTTTCATAACTTATATTAGTATTTTTTTTATCAATAATGACAAATGTTAGTTTTAATTAACAAAATATTCCCTAATACCGGAACTTGTTCCATCCTTTAGTATAATTTTTATGGAGACCTTTTTAGTAGATGGAGGAATGATACGAAATCTTTCTATGTCCTTTACTTGCCTATCACACATTGGAAGTACCAATATATTATTTGGTTGTGCTTCATTTATCCCATATCTAACTTCTTTTATTGAACATCTATTTTCTATTAGATATTCAAACCTAATTATTAGATTAGAGTCCTGAAAATCAAAAACTAACCATGATTCTTTACTGCTTAAATCTTGTTTGTAATTACTTGTTAACTGAAATAAGAAAGAAAATAAGATTATTAATAGGATAATAAATAAAATTTTATATTTATTACTTTTAAAAATTTTACTTATCTTTCCATCTATATTTAGCATCATATCCAACACCATTTAATAAGTTTGAGGTTTGGTATAGTGGAAGACCTACTACTGATGAATATGAACCAATAATTTTAATTACAAATGAGCCTGCAATACCTTGAATAGCATAACCCCCCGCTTTATCATACCACTCTTTTGATAGTATGTAAGATCCTAATTCCTCCTCTGATAATCTCTTAAATTTTACTTTCGTTTCAACTAATCTAGATATATATTTCCCATGCTGATCACGTAGGCATACTGCTGTATATACTCTGTGATTCCTTCCAGATAATAATTGTAATGCCTTTACCGCATCATCTTCATCATTTGGCTTTTCTACAATTCGTCTACCTACAGCAACAATTGTATCTGCTGCTAAAATTATTGAATTTTCTATTTTACTCTTCTCATATACTGCTTCAGCCTTACGTTTAGCTATTATAATAGCCTTCTGCTTTGGTAGTATTTTTGGGTCATCTACAAACTCATTTACATTTGAGTCTTCGATCAAATCAGGGAAAACTCCGATTTGTTCCAAGAGGTCTTTCCTTCTTGGAGATTTACTCGCTAAAATTAATTTTAAAGTCATACCTAACTTCGATTTTTTCTATTTAATCTTGTTCTTAATGAATTTGCATGTGATGTGAGCCCCTCGTATTCCGCAATAGTAATTGCGCTTTGTGCTAATTCATCAAATGTTCCTTCTGAACATTCTATTATTGAAGTTTTTTTCATGAAATTCTGTACTGACAGACCTGACGAAAAACGCGCTGATTGCAGCGTAGGCAAGACATGGTTTGTTCCAACAACATAATCACCTAATGCTTCTGGTGTGAATTTCCCAATAAATATTGCTCCTGCATTTCTTATACTAGGAATTAGATCTGATGCATAATCAGAACATAATTCTAGATGTTCTGGCGCTAAATAATTGATTAATTCTGAAATATCATTATTGCTTTTGCAAATAATTATACTTCCATATTTATTCCAACTCTTTTTTAGTATTGAGTTATCATCAAAATTACTCAGCCTATTATTTATTTCATCGTTAATTTTTGAAGCAAATTTATTGTTTTTCGTTATCAATATTGATTGTGCATTATCATCATGTTCAGCCTGGGCAAAAAGATCTTCTATTACCCAATCTAGATCCATATCCTCTTCAGCAACAACGACAACCTCAGATGGCCCCGCAACCATATCTATCCCAACATCACCAAATACCTGTTTCTTAGCTCCAGCAACATAGCTATTACCAGGACCAACAATCATGTCAACTTTCTTAATCATAGAAGTTCCATACGCGAGAGCTGCTATTGCTTGGGCTCCTCCGATTTGATAAATTTCTTTTATCCCACATATATAAGCTGCAGCTAATATAGGTTCATTGATTGTGCCATTAATTGATGGTGTAACCATCACAATTCTATCAACGCCTGCGACTATAGCAGGAACAGCATTCATCAGTACTGAGCTTGGATACAGCGCCTTTCCACCAGGAACATATAAACCAACTGACTGAATTGGTGTCCACTTTAAATCAATCTTTGTATCTATATTATCTTTATATTTAATATCTGAAGGTTTGAGTTTCTTGTGATAATTCAAAATCCTTTTATAAGCAAATTCGAGTGATTTTTTAAGCTCAGAACTTATATTTTTGTAACTATCCTCTATAATTCCTTGTGGTATTAGCAGATCATTTTGATTTAGCTCATTTTTATCAAATTTATTTGTAAATTTAACTAGTGCTTTATCACCATTTGCTTTTATTGAATTAATTATATTAATAACGTCTTTTGCAACATCATCAAAATTCGATTGTCTTTTTTTATTTAACTCAAAAAATTGCTCCATTGAGTCTTTATTGTCATAATAATAAATTTTATTCATTGTATTACTTATCTATACTATTCTCTCAATAATTGCACCGCAATTGGATAATTTTTTTTCAAGTGAGTCAAAACCTCTATCAAGATGATATACTCTATTTATTATAGTCTCTCCTACTGCAGTTAACCCTGCAATAACTAGCGAAACAGATGCTCTTAAATCGGTTGCCATAACTTGTGCACCAATAAGATCTGACTTACCGCTAATTATTGCTTTATCACCATCTAAAGTAATTTTTGCACCCATTCTAGCTAATTCTTGGACATGCATAAATCTATTTTCAAAAATCTTTTCATTTATTATTGATACCCCATTAGCTTGTGTTAGGAGTGCCATAAATTGAGCCTGTAAATCAGTTGGAAAACCAGGATACGGTTGCGTTGTAATTTCAATTGGAGATAATTCCTTGTTTGTATTTTCAACTAATATACCTTCCTCTATCTTTTCTACATTGCATCCAATTTCTTGAAGTAACCTTAACGGTAATTCAAGAGTATCAATATCACAATTACTAAGTATAACTCTACCTCCTGTTGCACAACAAGCTATAGCATAAGTTCCAGCTTCAATTCTATCTGCAATTATCTTGTGATTTGCACCGCTCAATCTTTGTTGACCTTGAATTAATATAGTGTTGTTCCCTGATACCTCAATACTTGCACCCATCTTATTTAGAAAGATAATTAAATCTTTCGTTTCTGGTTCCATTGAGGCATTTGATATTGTTGTCTCTCCACGAGCCAAGCATGCTGCCATCATTAAATTCTGAGTTGCTCCAACTGACTGTTTTTTTAAATTGATATTTGCACCTGTAAGCCCATTTTTTGCACGAGCTACAACATAGCCCTCTTCTATTTCTATTTCCGCTCCTAATTTTTTTAGTCCATCTAAGTGAATATCAACAGGTCTAGTTCCAATAGCACAACCACCAGGCATTGATACCTTTGCAAACTTTTCTCTTGCTAGTAACGGACCTAAGACAAGAAAACTCGCCCTCATTTTTGATACATCTTCATAATCAGCATTCAAGCTTTGGAATTTTTGCAATTTTATTCTCGTTTTCGGTGCACTAATATATTTTTGGTTATTTGAAGTTTGTAAATTTTTACCTCGCTCAATAACTGCTCCTAAATTCTTCAATATTAATTCTAATCTACTGATATCACTTAAATTAGGAAGATTATCCAAGATCAGTTCTTGATCAGTTAAGATACTCGCTATCATAATTGGCAGTGATGCATTTTTTGAACCAGAGATTTGAATAGACCCTATGAGAGGTGTCCCACCAACAATTCGAATTTTATCCATCTTTTTTATCACTCAACTTCTGATTTTTTTCTTTTAGCATATTTGCTTGGGCTTTCCTTTTCTTGAGGTTTTCTTTTAGTGCCTTAGCTAATTTTTGATTGTCTTTTTTTTTCAATTTTGCCATATTGTCGAATAGTAAGTTTTTTTTGACAATCTATTTTGCCAATATATTATTAAGCCGCAGTAGCTCAGTGGTAGAGCGCACCCTTGGTAAGGGTGAGGTCGAGTGTTCAATCCACTCCTGCGGCACCATTTCTTCAATATATATAGAAAAAGATTATATTGAAAATCCTTTATTAGTTATTTAGTCTATATCAATGAAAAAAAAACTTCTAATTTTATCAAATCTCCCATCTGAAAATACCAAAATTTTATTTGACGAGGTTAAAAAGGGGGCAAAATCAATAAATTCGGAGACTGTTGAAATTGCTGCGCATGATGCCAAAGATGTCGATTACGAGATACTTTCTAAATCTTCAGCAATGATAATTGGAACAACTGAAAATCTTGGGTACATGAGCGGAGTCATCAAGGATTTTTTTGATCGAAACTACTATGAGTGTCTGGATAAAACAAATGGACTTCCCTATGCAATCTATATTAGAGCAGGTCATGATGGTACTGGCACCGAAATTAATATTAAAAAAATTATTACAGGATTGAGATGGAAAGAGATTCAAAAACCACTTATATTGAAAGGTGATTGGAACAATGATTTTAAGAGAGAATGTTTCAATCTTGGCGCAACAATTGCAGCAGGACTTGATGCTAATATTTACTAAATCTATTTTACAGGCTTGATATGTTCACAAAAAATAAAAAAAATTCTACAGAAATCACTATCCTAAAAAGTGGAGATTTGAATAAATTTATAGATAGTCATAATCAATACAAGAACTGGATTCATGAAAATAATTTCAAGGCATCTCCTGGTCAATATTTAATTATTCCATCAAATGATGGACAAATTGAAAGGGTACTTGTTGGTAGAAGTGATTCAAATGATGTTTATCGTGATTTTTTTTGTTATAAATTGTCGAAATCATTACCTAATAGAAACTACTACTTTTCAAATTTAGAAGACGGTTCAACTCTTCCTTATCTAAGCTGGGCACTAGGTAATTATCGCTATAACTCTCCTTCAAAAAATACTTCTAAGTTGTACCTCCCAGAGATGATCTACGATGAAGTACAAAATCTAGTTAAAAGTATTTTCTTCACAATGGATTTAATAAACCACCCTGCAAATATACTAAATACAGAAAACTTCTCAAAAACTATAAAAAAATATTTTGATGATTTGGGTTGCAAAGTAAGTGAGATTTCTGGCAAGGCACTTATTAAAGAAAATCTTCCATTAATTTATGAAGTTGGGAAAGCTAGCGACTACCCTCCACGACTAGTTGATATCCAATGGGGCAATAAAAAAAGCAAAAAGATAACATTGGTTGGTAAAGGTGTAACTTTTGATACTGGTGGTTTAGATATAAAACCATCATCCGGTATGTTATTAATGAAAAAGGATATGGGTGGCGCTGCAAATATTTTAGGACTTGCAAGTATGCTTGTTCTCAATCAAATTGATATAAATCTTAGAGTTTTAATACCTATTGTGGAGAATTCCATTTCAGGTAATTCTTTCAGACCTGGTGACATTTTAACATCTCGTAATGGGACAACAGTTGAAATTGGGAATACAGATGCAGAAGGTAGATTAATACTTGCTGACGCGTTGACATTAGCCGATGAAGAGAGTCCTGAAATAATAATTGATATGGCAACATTAACAGGAGCAGCAAGAGTGGCTATGGGGCCTGAGATAGTTCCATTCTTCTCAACGAACGAAGACATTGCTACTACGTTACAAAATATATCATTTAAAGTTCAAGATCCTGTCTGGCAAATGCCATTTTTTGAGCCCTATGGTAAATGGCTTAATAACGACATATCTGATATAAATAATTCACCAAACACTCCATTTGCAGGATCTATTATAGCAGCAGAATTTTTAAAAAAGTTTATCAAGAATACAAAAACCTATATCCATTTTGATGTTTACTCATGGAATAACGGCACAAACTCTAATATCCCGAAAGGTGGAGCAGCTCAGGGCATTAGAGCTATTTATAAATTATTAGTTGATCATATAAAAAATTAATAACAAATTGGTGCAATATTAACATTTATCAAGTTATTCATAATGTAATTGATATCAAAAAAGAGCCTAGCTTCTTATCTGAAACTGTTTCTGAGGCAATTTATGGGGAAAGTTTTGAGGTTGAAGAAGACTTAGATGATTGGCTCTTTGGAAGGTTACTTAGCGATAATTACTTCGGCTATCTACCAGTAACTAGTCTGCAAAAGGAAGAACCTCATCTGGATCCCATTCGATCGTATGTTAATTCTAATTGTGCAAGCATATACTCAAAGCCAGATCCAAAGTCCCCAACGATAAACACATTATTCAGAAATTCGCGTATCGTAAAAGGCCAAAAAAAATTTAATGGCTTTTTTGAAATCGATTTTGGGATTGGATACATAAATAAAGCTCATATATCATTCCCAAAAAAAATAAGTATGCCCGATGATTTTGTGAAAATAGCTTTCTCATATATTGGAACACCTTATAAATGGGGTGGAAGAACTATTCTTGGTATAGATTGTTCTGGATTAATACAAACTTCTCTGCATTCTCTTGGTATTAAATGCCCTAGAGATAGCAAAGATCAAAGAGAGATTCTTGGTAGTAAAATTGAGATGATGCCCGATTATAGTA